>SLOW01000158.1 GCA_007132315.1 Opitutales bacterium | reverse complement strand
TTGAATCGGGGGCTCCCCTTGCTCTAGCAGTTTGTCGGACTCAGGCTACCGCCTGAGTCCGACAAACTGCTAATGGAGGAAATATCATGACAAGGGTGTTGAATAGACGTGGAGAAACTCATGAAAGCGTGTATAAAGGCTTCATTAGCCTCGGATTTCGTTCATTTTCCCCGGATTGTTGATTTTCCTTCAAACATCCCCTCGCTTTTTGTCATGATATTTCCTCTCTTAGGAGTCTGTCGGCGAAGCCCGACAGACTCCTAACATCCGACCATGAAAGACCCGACGCCGAATTCCTCCAACGAAAACGACGATTTTTTCTACAAGGACGCCGACACGTTTTTTCGAGCCAACGCCGGGACGGCCCTGACTTTCGACGATATCACGCTGGCCACCCGCTATTCCGGCGTACTGCCCCGCGAAACGAATCTTTCGACCTCGCTGACCGAATCGATCCGCCTGCACATCCCCATTGTGTCGTCGGACATGGACACCGTCACCGAGTCGAAGATGGCCATCGCCATGGCGCTGAACGGCGGATTGGGTCTGATCCACTTCAACATGCCGGCGGACCAGCAGGTCCGTCAAGTGTCGCGCACCAAACACCACATCCACGGTCTGATCCAGGACCCGATCACGGTCGGTCCCGACCGCTATATCGGCGATGTCCTCGACCTGATCGCCAAGAAGCGCTACGGATTCCGAACCTTTCCGGTGGTCGAGGAGGACGGGACTCTGCTCGGCCTCCTGACCGGCCAGACGGTCAAGGAGCGCTATCGCGGCTGTACGGTCCGGAAAGCGATGACCACCCGGGACAACCTCTTCACCCTGCGCGAGGATCAGCTCGGGGACAACCCCATCGACGTCGCCGACCGTTTCTTCACCGACCACATCGGCATCCACAAGCTTTTGGTCGTGGACAGGAGCGAACGCTTGCGCGGCCTGGTCACGCTCTCCGACATCGAAAAAATCATCTCGGAGGCCCACGCTCTGCGCAAGCCCAGTCGGGACGCCTCGTTCCGTCTGATGGTCGGCGCCGCTCTCTCCCCGATGCGCAAACCTACGGGCGAGCTCGACCGCGACCGGATCGTCCAACACGTGGGCAACCTCTTGCACGAGGCGGTCGATGTGATCGCGGTCTCTACGGCGCACGGAGCGACGGAGAGCGTGGGAGCGACGGTCCGCATCATCCGGGAAACCTTCCCGCAACTGCCGATCATCGCGGGCAACGTCACCAGCGGGCAGGGCGTTGAATTTCTCGCCGACTGCGGCGCGAACGTGATCAAGATCGGTCAGGGCTCCGGATCCATCTGCACCACCCGCCTGGTGGCCGGCGTGGGCATCCCGCAGCTCACAGCGCTGTACGTGGCATCCCGGGCCGCCGCGAAAAAGGGAGTCAAGATTCTCTCCGACGGGGGCATTTCCAAGTCCGGAGACATCGTCAAAGCACTCACGCTCGCCGACGCCGTTCTCTGCGGCAGCATCCTGGCCGGATGCCGGGAAGCGCCGGGGGAAATCATGGAGATCGGCGGCAAGCTCTACAAACAGTACCGGGGCATGGGCAGTCTGGCGGCCATGAAGATCGGCTCGGCGACACGTTACGGTCACGAAAAAAACGACCATTCCCGCAAGATCGCCGCCGAGGGGATCGAGGGACTGAAAGAAGTCTCCGGGAACCTGGACCACGTGATCGCCGAGCTGACCGGCGGCATCCAGTCCGGCATGGGTTACCTCGGAGCACGCGACCTGGCGGAGCTGCGCTCGAACGCCCGTTTCATCCGGATCAGTGCCGCCGGATTGCGCGAAGCCTCGCCGCACGACGTCGTCGAAGTGGCTACCAAGAAAGATTCCGATGAACGCGGTTGAAACAGGCGTTCCCGCCTGTGGGTACGGCCATCACAACGGCATCACGCTGTCCACCTGCCAGGCCCGGCGATAGACGTCGGCCACCTCCTTGCTGGAAGCGACCTGCCGCTCGACAGTGAGCGCGACGTAGCGTCCACCCGACGAGTGACGCGTGCGCACGGCGTCATCGGCGAACAGTTCCAGGATTTCGGGAAAATCGCGGCGGGTGACGATAAACTTGAACGTGTAGGTACAGGGCCAGCGGTAAAACGCGTCGAGAGTTTCCCGAAAACTCTCCTCGTCCGTGCGGCCCGTGAAAACCTGCATGCGGCCATCCTAACACCAAAGCGCTCTCATGAAAACCCGCCGCGCACGATTTCGAGTTCGGCGGTGTTCACTTCCTCTCCCCGCTGCGACGCCCGCACCGAAAACCGGTGCGAGACACAGCAATCGTTCGACAGATCCCGCCGATCTTTCCTAAACTCAGGGATCATGAAAATCGCCGTTTTCAGCTCGCAGCGCTACGATCGTGACTCCCTGGAGCGAGCCAACACCGGGCATGGCCACGGGATCACCTACTTCGAAACCCGGTTAAGCGAAGCGACCGCGGACCTGGCACGCGGTTTTCCGGCGATCTGTGCGTTCGTGAACGACCGTCTCGGGGCGCCGGTGCTGGAAGCGCTGCACGAAGGCGGCACCCGGATCATTGCTCTGCGCTGCGCGGGTTTCAACAACGTCGATCTGCGGACCGCCGAACAACTCGGCATCACCATCACCCGGGTGCCGGCCTATTCGCCGGACAGCGTGGCGGAACACACCCTCGCTCTGATTCTGGCGCTCAATCGAAAGATTCACCGCGCCTACAACCGGGTGCGCGCAGGGAACTTTT
>SLOW01000325.1 GCA_007132315.1 Opitutales bacterium | reverse complement strand
TATACTGTCTTCTCCATCGGTACGGAACTATGTGAGCGCCCACCAGACGGGCAAGGTACGCCCGCAAGAGGATCAAAGGCAAACCCTAATTCCTTATTAATGAACAACATGAAAGCAGGGGGCAGTGTGTATCAGGGCTCGACCGGCACACCCAACGCCCTCCGACGTGCGATGCACGGCCCGTTCCCGGCCCCGAACGTCACCGCCCGGGAACGCTGATACGACTATTTCCCTTTGCGCGACAAGAAACCGACCGTCGCCGAGTCGTTCCGATCCAGCCAGGCGTCTAGTGAAAAGCGGTTTGCTTCCAGGAGCCAGATCAGGACAAAGACGACCACGGAAAAAAGCATATTGTTGGCCACAATCGGCGGGCTCGGTTCCATCACCGCGCCGAAAACCAGCACGAGCATCAGCGCGGCCGTCCCGAGCAACGCAATCGGCGTGAACAAACCGAGCACCAGGAGAGCTCCGAAAAGCAACTCGGCAAACGGAAGCGTCCAGGCGAACACCGTCACCAGCGATTCCGGCAACGAATCGGCGAACCGCTCGCGCATGCCCGACACAAACGCCGCCGGCCCTCCCGCCAGTTTGTTGAATCCATAAGAAAAGAGCATCACCCCAAAGGTGATCCTCAAAAAAGCGTAGGCGATTTCACGGTTGTTCTGTTGCATGCGCGGCCGACTCGTTCCGGGTCAATACCAAGAAAAACCGGCCCCAGTCTCCTATGTCGCCACCCCGAAAGCAAGCACGGGGTCGCACTGCAAGCTCTGCCGGCCGAACCTCAACGGCTCTTCACTGCGGCGACGACGGACTCAGGCGCAATGCCGAGTTCCTTCATCACGCTGGCGCCGGGGGCGCTGAGGCCGAAGCGGTCGATGCCGATGACTTTGCCGTCGAGGCCTACGTACTTGTACCAGTAGGCGGTGGCACCGGCTTCGATGGCGATTCGCTGGCGGCACGAGGCGGGCAGAACTTCCTCCCGGTACTTGGCCGACTGGCGGTCGAACCGGGTGGTGCTGGGCATGGAGACGACGCGGGCGCCGTCGCCGATCTCCTCGGCCGCGGCCAGAGCGTGCTGAAGTTCGCTGCCGGAGGCGAGGATGATGCAGGACAACCCATCCGTCTCGCGCCGGGCGACATAACCGCCCAGACGCGCGCCTTCCCGGCGGGTTTCGCGCGGAATCCCGCTCAGCGTGGGCAAGGCCTGGCGGGTCAGAATCAGCGCGGTGGGTCCGCCGGTACGCTCCAGGGCGGCGACAAAGGCGCCGGCGGTTTCCTCCGGATCGGCCGGACGGATCACGTCCAGGTTCGGAATCAGACGCAGTGAGGATACCATTTCCACCGGCTGGTGCGTCGGGCCGTCCTCACCGACGCCGACCGAATCGTGGGTGAAGATGTAGGTGACCGGCAACCCGGACAGGGACGCGAGGCGGATGGAGGGACGGCAGTAATCGGAGAAAACGAGAAAGGTCGCTCCCGAGGGACGGAACAGCCCGTCGTAAGCCACGCCGTTGAGGATGGCGCCCATTCCGTGTTCGCGGATGCCGAAACGGATGTTGCGGCCGCCCGGGTTTTCGGCGGTGAAGTCGCCGGCGTCGTTCAGGTAGTTGTTGGTGGAGCCGTGCAGATCGGCACTGCCGCTGATGAATAGCGGCATCGCCTGGGAGACCGGCTGGACAACCACGGAACCGGCCTTGCGGGTGGCCAGTTTGGCGTCGTCTTCAAAAGCTTCGATGCGCTCCAGCAGATCCGAAGGCACCTCCCTGGCGTAACCGCCGTCGAGTAATTGGGCCAGTTCCGGATTGGTCTTGCGCCACTCGAGGTACTCGTTTTCCCAGGAATCGTAATCCTCTTCCAGGCGCTTGCCGTGCTCGGCGAAGTAACGCTTCACCTGATCCGATACGTAAAACGTCTCCTCGGGAAGACCGAGGCCCTTCCGCGCCGCCTCGGCGAACTTGGCGCCGCCCTCGCCGTGACCCTTGGCCGTGCCCGCGACTTCGGGAACGCCCCTCGCGATTTCGGTCTTGGCCTCGATGAATTGCGGGCGGCCGGAGGTGGCGTTGCGGGCCTTTTCGTAGGCGGCCAGAAATTCCGTCATGTTGTGCCCGTCAACCCGCTGCACGTCGAATCCGTAGGCCTCGTACCGCTTCAGGGTGTCCTCGCTCTGGGTCTCCTTCGCCATGGCGTCCAGGGTGACGTCGTTGGAATCGTAGATCAGAATGAGGTTATCGAGCTTGAAATGACCGGCGAACGCCGACGCCTCGGCGGCGACCCCTTCCTGGAGGCAGCCGTCGCCGGCCAGCACCACCACATGGTGATCGAAAATCCGGTGTTTGTCCGTGTTAAACCGCGCGGCGGCCATCTTCCCGGCCACCGCCATGCCGACTCCGTTGCCGACCCCCTGCCCCAGGGGACCGGTGGTGGCCTCGACGCCCGGCGTCTCCGAAAATTCGGGATGCCCGGGCGTTTTGCTGTGGAGCTGCCGGAAATTCCGAATCTCCTCGAGCGGCAGATCGTACCCCGCAAGGTGCAGCCAGCCGTACAGGAACATGCTGCCGTGGCCCGCCGAAAGCACGAAGCGGTCGCGATTGATCCAGCGCGGGCGCGACGGATTGTGCCGGAGGGCGTGCCCGTAGAGGACGGCTCCCATTTCGGCGGCCCCGAGGGGCAAGCCCAGGTGGCCGGAGCTGCAAGCGTGCACGGCGTCAATGGCGAGGCCGCGAGCGATTTTGGCCGCTTCGGAGAGTGCTTCGGTATTCAGGTTCATAGGACAGTCGTTTGCCGTTGTCACAGGAAGGATTAAGCCAGCTGAAAAAAATCG
>SLOW01000040.1 GCA_007132315.1 Opitutales bacterium | reverse complement strand
TGTCGAGAAATCGGCACCTTCCGCCCGACCCGCGATGTCGGAAGAGGATTACCTCCACGAGTTGATTCCGGCGCTCCTGCGACAGGGGCAGGAGGACCGACTTGAGTGGAAGCAGTTCGTCCGGGCGATCAGCTACCTGGCCAAGCCTCCAAAGCTCATCGCGGCGGCATCGGATCACGGCATCAATCTGGCTGACCGCTGGAAAACGACGAATCACCCCGGCTTTGAACTGGCTCACGTGCCCGCAGCAATCCGCGAACTCGGTGGCGAAAACCTCGCAATTGAGACAGTGGGAACCAAGCGGTATATCGTCCTGAAGCACCGGACGGCCCCTGAGTCCGAGCCGAGCGTGAAGCTCGATGCCGATGTAGCAATGGCAGTGGTCCGTTCGGAGTCCTCGGTAATCCGCTTCGATCAGGATGAATCGGACCTTGAGAAGGGTCTCGGTCACTTGGCGGAAGCGCTTGGGTAGAATATGGAACGCCAAACCGAATTTCCCTTTATCGCCGCGCCGGTTCCGCTGAATCCGGTTGAAACCCGTCTCCACCCAGCGGTTTGGGTCGAGAAGCTTGCGGTTTACAAGGGATTACCCGTGGGAGGTGCCAACAGGCTTCGGGTCATCACGTTGCGTAGGGGCATGAACATTCTCTGGGCTGAACCGGGCGCCCAACGAGCCCGGGGGGAGCCACGAGCAAGAGTGTCGGGGCATGCGACCGGAAAGACCACCTTCTGCCGGCTTATTCGCTACATCCTGGGCGAGCCGTCATTCGGCTCAGAAACATTCCGAGCCGGCTTTCGCAAGAAATTCGACCAAGGATGGGTCTTCGGTGAAGTTTGGGTAGATCGACGGCGATGGCTCGTCGGACGCCCTCTCGGCATTGGGCCGCAGGGATTCGCCGTGAAAAACGGCCGAATCGAGGATCTGGAAGGCTTGTCGACAATGCCGCGTGACGCGTTGAGCGAATACCGAAAGGCAATTGAATCTGCCGTTCTGGGAGATCTGAGGCAAAAGGAGCTTCCCGCGACGGGAGAACTCTTTGAATGGGACATGCTGCTGCAATGGATGGCCCGTGACCAGGAAAGCCGCTTCGGCGGCCTGCTGAACTGGCGCCACACTTCAAGCGACTCGCGGTCGATGGAACTGCAGGAGGCGGCAAAGGAAAACGTTGTGCGCCTCTCGCTGGGGTTGGCGTCCGACACCGAACAAGGCCTGATGCGCGATTTTTCTCTCGCCGCAGCGAAACACAAAACTGCGATCGGAAAACGCAGCAACCTCGAATACCAAATTCGCACTGAAATTACGAGGCTGGCCAATCTGTTGAAAATCGAGATCAGCGATGAATCGCCTCTACCGGAAGAGGCTGTCAGGCAGAAGATCAGCGAACTTGAACGAGAAGCAGAACGCGTTAAGCAACGGATCGATCAGGATGAAACAATCCAGCGCCTGCGAAATGAGCAAAACAGCGCCGTCGAAGCGATGAATTCAGCGCACACCCGCTGGACCGACGCGAAAGAAACAGCGGAAGCCCTGCAAGAGGAAATCGACGTCGCCGAAGGGAACAAGAAGGAAGCGGAACGCGCCCACAAGAAGCGCGACTGGATGCCGTTCCGAAATCACTGCTCCCAACCGTTGACCGACGAGGTCCGTCGAGAGTGCCGATACGCCCGATTACGCAAGCCCGACGACGCACTCGATGCCGAACTGGAAACTCTGCGCAACGAGACGAACCCCTTGAAACTGGAGAAGGCTTACCGGGATCGCGACGTCATGCGTTTCTACCGGGAGCTAGAGGCCTGTAAAGCGGAAGCAGAACGTCTAAAACAGGAATTGGAGACTGCGGAATCCCCTTATGAACCCGATCAAAAGCGCGCCGCACAATTGACCGATACCGCCACCACCGCTCGGATCCACCTGCAAAACTTGACCGGAGCTCTGCAGCAGAGAGAAGACAACGAGCGTGCCATCGTCGAATGCGCCCAATCGAAGGCGGAGATCGACCGAAAACTAGAAGCGGAAAAGGCGCAACACGGGGCCCGAATGCGCGACTTTTCAAATCTCTTCGAGTTTGTCGTTCGGGAACTCCTCGGCTCCGATGTCACCGCCGGCGTCAATTTTTCCGGAAAGACCATTCAGCCCTATGTCAACTACCACGGCAGGCTTGACAGCGCCGCCCTGGAGACGGTCCGCCTGCTCGCCTTTGACATCGCCTCCCTCACCGAAGGCTACATCCGAGACGCCGCCCGGCTTCCCCGCCTCCTGATCCACGACAGCCCCCGCGAAGCCGACCTCTCCGTGGACATTTACCACAGCCTCTTTCGGCTCATGGAACGCCTGGAAACCGAGGCAGGCGACGTCCCTCCCTTCCAATACATCATCACAACCACCGAACCGCCGCCGGACGGACTACGGCAAAGTCCTTGGCTCTTGGAACCCGTCCTACGGACGACCAACCCGGAGTCGCGACTGTTGGGAGTAGATCTGTGACCGATTGATCTTTTAACCACGATTCGCTGAATGCCGCCACCACCTTACAATTTCACCTCTGTCCTCCGGGATATTCACCATATTAACGCATGACCGTTTCCGACTATTGGCACAACATCGAAGGCTGCCTGGACGTCTATCGGGACTTTAAATCCGTCGGTGATTGGCTTTCCCGAGCGAAACAGGACTTACCTCCGCACCAATTTGCTAAACTCCTAGACCGTATTACGGAGTGGATTAATGCTGTTACCCACACTGAACAATTGGAGGAACACCTCCTGCCGGTCCTTAAAGGGTTCGACGAGAAAAAACACGCTGACATCCGAACTCGCCTACACGAAAGGCGTC
>SLOW01000037.1 GCA_007132315.1 Opitutales bacterium | reverse complement strand
CCTCACAATAAATGGGGTTTGCCAGAACACTAAATCGCACAAGCCCGCCGTGGCGGCGTTGGCCCTGCAACCGGCTTGCTCACGTACTCCAGTACTATCCCTGCGCCGGTTTTGGGTCCGCTTGTAGCCGAACTTCTGCGATTTTTGCAACATCAGGGTAAAAAGGCGGGCAGGATGCCCGCGCTCCCGGGATTAGGCTTCGCTCAGGATCATTTCGCTGTTGGCGGCACCGGGAGGAACCATGGGGAAGACGTTTTCCCCGAGGTTCGCCGAGGCGTGAATCAGGACGGGACCGGGTTCGCGCAACGCGGTTTCCAGCTTTTGGTCGGCATAGGGTTCGACCATGGAGAATCCCGGAATGCCGAAACTTTCGGCCAGGGACACGAAGTCGATCTGCCGCCGGAAGTTCACCGCGAGGTGACGCTTTTTATAGAAGAGGTGCTGCTGCTGATTGACCAGCCCGTAGCCGCGGTTGTCGAAAAGGACGAGTTTGATGTTCAAACCGTGCTCTTCCATGGTGGCGAGTTCCTGGACGTTCATGAGAAAACTTCCGTCACCGGAGAAACAGATGACGGTCTTCTCCGGCGCCCGCAGAGCCGCCCCGATGGCGGCGGGGAGTCCGAAACCCATGGTTCCCAGGCCGCCCGAGGTCAGCCATTGACGAGGGTTCCGGAACGGATACGCCTGGGCGACCCGCATCTGGTGCTGGCCGACGTCGGTGGTGATGATGGCGTCCGGCCCGGCGGTCTCGCCGCAGTATCGAATCATTCCATACGAACGATGCGGATCCTTGATCCCCTCCAGGCGCGAAGGGTGATCGGCCTTGAGGCGTTCGATCGCCGCCCGCCACTCGGGGCGTTCGGCAGGCTCCAGGACCTCGCTCCAGACCGAGAGGGCCGTGGCCGCGTCGGCGACCAGCGAAACCGTAGGTTTGCGGATCTTGCCGATTTCGCTGGCGTCGATATCGACGTGGATGACCGAGGCGTCCGGACAGAACTCCGCCACCTTGCCGGTCGCACGGTCGTCGAACCGAACCCCGACGGCGATCAACAGATCGCACGCCGCCAGCGCGCAGTTGGTGTACGCCGCGCCGTGCATGCCGAGCATGCCCAGATTGTTCGAATGATCCCACGGCAAGGCTCCCAATCCCATCAGCGTAGTGGTGACCGGAATGTCGCAGCGTTCGCTGATTTCGAGCAGTGCCCCTTCCCCGCCGCTGCCGATCAAACCGCCACCGACGTAAAAAACGGGGCGACGGGCGTTGCGGATCATTTCGACCGAACGGGTGAACTCGCGGTCCGGCAATTCCGACGCCGCCTTCTCCGGCGCTCCCGATTCGGGCCACGCGGCGACTTCCGTCATGGCATTCTGGATATCCTTGGGCACATCGATTACAACCGGGCCCGGACGACCGGAGGCCGCGACCCGGAACGCCTCAGGGATAACGTCAAGCAACTCGTGAACGTCGCGAACCAGGTAATTGTGTTTGGTGATCGGCACGCTGAGGCCGTAGGTATCGACCTCCTGGAACGCATCGGTTCCAATGAGCCCGAGCGGAACCTGGCCGGTGATGCAAACCAGCGGAACGCTGTCCATACGGGCGTCGGCGATGGCGGTGAGGAGATTGGTCACGCCCGGACCGGAGGTGGCGAAACACACCTCGGGTTTGCCGGAAACGCGGGCCATGCCCTGGGCGATGAAACCCGCGCCCTGTTCGTGCCGGGCGAGGACGTGACGAATCTGACGGCTTTCGTAAAGGGCGTCGTAGATCGGAAGGTTCGCGCCTCCGGGAATGCCGGCGATGATGTCAACGCCCTGGCGTTCGAGAAGTTTGATGATGATTTCGGCTCCGCTGTATTCATTCATGGTGTGTTTTCGTTTGGAAGCCGTTGCGACGGGACGCAAAAAAAGAACCCCGCCGCGCCGGCGGGGTTCTTGTGATAAGGAAAAATCTCTCGTCAACCCACTACCGCGCGGCGTGCCCGTGTACAACGACCACTACGACCAGCACCAACCGCACCACGAGGTTGTGGATCTCAATTTCGATGCGGTTGCTTTGTGCGCGGTTCATGAAGAATTGACCTGTATTAGCTCATTCCATCGTGGATTCTTTTCTCATTGTCAATGGCCGAATCAGCGATTCTTCCGATATCGCAGGGCACCGACCGAATGACAACCTTCACCGTTGGAACGGAACTCCTCATTCGGGAACTATGGAATTGGAGAATGGCCTCAACAAGAAAAAAAGACCTTTATTTCTTGATTTGGCCGAATGATGGGTTATAACGGAATCCACGCGGCCGAAAACGGCCGGACCGGCTCAATCCATTGAAAGAAGAAAATCATGTCAGCAAAAACGCCCAAAATCATCCCCGACCTCGCCGCCGTGGCGGCGGAGCATCTGCGGGACGTCTCACCGGACCGCAATATCCAGGGTCGCGCCCTGCACGCGGATTTTTACGTCAAAGTGCTTCTCCTGCCCTTCGCTCCCGGACAGACCCTGCCCGAATGCCAAAGCCCCCACGCCGGCGTCCTGCAGGTCCTTAAGGGGCGGGGCGAAGTCACCCTGGGAAGGAGAAACGACTCCCGTACAGGAAGGCGCCTTGATCGTGATGCCGCCCAATCTTACTCACTCCATCAAAGCCGAAACCGAAATGGCCGTTCTATTACAGGTCTTTCTTCACCAGGAGCCCAACGCATGAAGGTATTTCCGACTCTATTCATTCTCGCTCTGACCTTCTCCGGGGCGACCCTCGCCTCGGACGGCGAAGCCGGCTCAGAAGCTGAAAAGCCGTCCTCATGGACCCTGATCACCGAAACGCCGGACGAAGGATTT
>SLOW01000238.1 GCA_007132315.1 Opitutales bacterium | reverse complement strand
CGCTTTTCGCCGAACCGTGCACTAGCGCGAACACAACTTCCGGAAAATCGCGACGGAGACAATCCGCGATCACATCACGATTCAACGGTACTTCCGTCTCGTGGGTGTCCAGGTGATGTTTCGATAAAGGCATGGGGGCGGGGAAATTATGAATTATGAGGTCGGAATGATGAAGGGGAAAGCGGGGACGCGGGACGGGGGACGAGGGGCGAGCCCTTCGACAGGCTCAGGGGGGAAGTTCTCTTATCTGTGCCCATCCGAGCAATCTGTGGTTACCATACCCAGAGAGTAGGTGTCTTTTCTCTTTGTGATCTCTGGGTTCTTTGTGGCTAACCCAAATGGCACTCTGGTTAGGCTCAAAGTAGAATACTCTTCTCCCGGCAAGCACGGGACTTCGCCGGATGCTCAGCAGAAGCGTGTTTTCTCAGGTTGGAAGCCTAAGCTACTCTCGATCCAGCGCCTTAACCGAGCGGCATTCTCACTAGCGCTCCTCTCACACGGTGCGAAGGTTGGCTTCTAACTCCAGGGAATTCAGCGCGTTCCGCAGGCCTTCCGGATCGCCGATGTCGCGGCGTGTGCCGTCGAGCGCCACGGCATGAAAGCCTTCTTTGTCTTTGAGAGCCGTCATGGCATCCGTGAGCTGGATTTCACCGTTTTTTCCGGGAGGGGTTCGCTCGAGTTCCGCGAAGAGACCGGAGGTAAAGACATAGCGGGCGGCGAAGGCGTAGTGGCGGGATTCCCCTCCTCCATCGGAAAGCAATCGGATCACCGGCGCCGCCGCCGGTTCGGGTTTCTCCACCATTTCCCGGACCTGAAAGAGTCCGGACGCGATTTCCTCACCGCCGGCCACCCCGTAACGGTCCACCCTCCCGGCGGAAACGGGTTCAACCGCCACAGCCGAGGTGTTGCGGTCCTCCAGGGTAGCGACCAGCCGACTCATGGTCGCCGACGTGCCCGCGGGATCCGTCTCCGGGCTGATAAACGTATCGCCCAACAGCACGCCAAAGGGCTCGTCGCCGACAAAGGAACGTCCCTGCAGCACCGCGTGGCCCAGTCCCTTCATTTCGTGCTGGTAGATGTAATGAATGCGCGCCATTTCCGAAATGCGACGCAGCCCCGCGGCCAACGCCCCTTTACCCGAAGCTTCCAGCCGGCGCTCCAGTTCCGGATTGCGCGCGAAATAGTCGGGGATGGCTTCTTTCCCGCGGCTGATCACGATCAGAATTTCCGTCAGGCCGGCCGCCACCGCCTCTTCGACCACATACTGGATCACCGGCTTGTCTCCGACCGGCAACATCTCCTTGGGAACGGTTTTGCTGATCGGCAGAAAACGGGTGCCGAAGCCGGCGGCGGGAATGATCGCTTTACGTATGCGGAGTGTGCTCATCAATTGACTTCACCGGAATAAACGGGCGCGTACCGCGGCCGGATGACAACGATGTTCTTGGGGGCGAACGCTTCTTCCAAGCGCCGGAACATGGCGTCGTCTTCGTAGGTTCCGACGATCGCGCCCCCGCTGCCGGCGAATTTGGCGCTGGCGCCCACGCCCCGAGCGGTCTCCACCAGGTCGCGGTTGCCGTCGCCAACGTCGTACAGGCTCGCGCGTTTGTCAAAATTGGCATCGATCAGCTTTCCAAGCTCGTTCTTGCCGCCATTGAGCATGGAATCGCGAAACTTCTCCGTCAGATCGGCCCAAAACCGCATCGCGTCACAAACATTCTCGTCCCCTCGCTGCCAGCGGATTTTCAAATCATTGTGATAGATCTCGGTACCCTGCGAAAGATCGTCGCGATACGCGATATACAACGACGGCAGAGACCCGACATCCAGATTCTCGTACCGACCGAATCCGTTCCGCTCAAAGTGGCCTTTGTCAAAATCCATGTAAACCAACCCTTGATACACTTGGGCCACCCTGTCCTGGAGCCCCGCGGGAATGGCCAGCTCCTCGGTTTCCACCGACCGTATCAGATTGGCCAGGATCGGATGGGGAATCTCGATTCCGTAAAATGCCATGAGGGCCCGGATACACGCGGTTATGATGGCACTCGAACCGGCCAGTCCCACCCGGTTCGGGATATCCGAGGCGTACCGCAGGGTGAAGTTCCGGTCGTCGAGGGCGATGTCTGATTCCCGGCAGTGGTCGTAGAAGCGCTTGATGCTGGCCTTTAATAGCCGGAATCCTCCGTAGTAGCCGTGCTTGCGAACATCGTCATGCAGCCCTCCAATGCTCTTAAACACCGAGTGATCACGGCGACTGGGCACCAACTCGATCTCGGGCGACTCCCACATCGAGATTCGGGCAGAGAAGTTGGTGAAGCTGAAGGCTATGGTTTTGCCGAAATAGCCGTCGGATGGATTACCGATCAAACCGGCACGCGGATAGGCGATGGTACGTATAATCACGATATCAGAGGGTTCTTGTTCAGGGAGTCCAGGGGGCGCGGGGCGTGGAGGATGGCGATTGGCGGATTACGAATTGCTGATTGCGGATTGCCGATAGCCTACTTACAGACGTTTTTTCGACCACGGATGACACAGAACACACAGATAAAAAGCCAGAGCCAAAGCATCCGTGCTCCTCTGAGAAATCTGTGGTTCAAACCTCCGGAGATTGTTTCCACCCACTAACTTTCACTGATTCCCACTGATTCAGGGTTTCAGAAAAATAGATTGGATTAGTGAAAATTAGTGCCAATTAGTGGTTTAAGCTTTCTTTCCACCGGAGGGGTGATTTAGGGCGCGGGCCGGAATTTGAGCAGGCTTCGCCCCGTCACTTCTACGCGGGAGCGATTCATAAAACACTAAAATATATAAAGATACACAGCAATTTGAGCATCTTT
>SLOW01000109.1 GCA_007132315.1 Opitutales bacterium | reverse complement strand
GCCGAGGTATCGACAACCGAACAGCAGGACCGACGGGGGCGCTCCCTCGCCGGGGAAGTCATCGTGACCCGGCGGGCGCGCTTCAACGCGGCGCACCGGCTGCACAATCCGGACAAACCCGAGAGTTGGAACCGGGAGCAGTACGGGCTCTGCAACAACGCCAACTGGCACGGTCACAACTACATGATCGAAGTGTCGGTCAAGGGCGAGCCGGATCCGGAGACGGGGTATGTCATCGACTTGGCGTATTTGAAGAAAATCATAAACGAAACCATCGTCGAAGCCTGCGACCACAAGAATCTGAACCTCGATGTGGCGTTTCTGGAAGGTGTGATCCCGTCCACCGAAAACCTGGCGATCGCCTTCTGGCGCCAGATCGAACCGCGCATCAACCAAGGCAAACTGCACGCGGTCCGCATTTACGAGACCGACAGCAACATTGTTGAATTCCGGGGCTGATTCCCCGTTGTGTTTTCATGAAGACCGCTGAGAAAAATCCACAACCCAACGGCACCGCCAATTCGGACGCCCGGGAAATGATCCGTCAATACGACCCGTCGTTCGTCATCAGCGAGGAGTATCACAAGTCCCTGCCCGATATGCAGAACGCCGATACAACCATCCAGGGCGCCCGGGTCGGTATCCAGCAAGTCGGCATTTCGAACTTCCGGCTGCCGCTCAAGTACGAGGCGCCTTACCGCGAAGACCCGATCCCGCTGGAGACCAGCGTCACCGGAACGGTCTCCCTGGAAGCGCAGCGCAAGGGGATCAACATGTCCCGCATCATGCGTTCGTTTTACGATTACGCGGATCACGTGTTCACGCCCGAGCTCCTGGAGGAGATCCTGTACTTCTACAAGAAGTCGATGAACACCTTTTCGGCGCAGATCAAACTGAGCTTTTCCTTCCCGATGCCGCAGGAGAGCCTGCGCAGTCAATTGAGCGGTTACCAGTATTACGATGTCGCGTACGAGGGCATTGTCGATCGCGACGACCGCTTCCGCAAGATCCTGTATTTCGACTTCGTGTACTCCTCCGCCTGCCCCTGTTCAGCCGAGTTGGCCGAGCACGCCCGCGAAGTGCGCAACGTGTACGCCATCCCCCACTCGCAGCGCAGCAAAGCGCGCCTGCGCGTCGAAGTGCAGCCGCGGGCTCGCCTGACCATTCAGGATCTGCACGCCCATTGCCTGAGCGCCCTGGAAACCGAAACCCAGGTCATGGTCAAGCGCGAGGACGAGCAGGCGTTCGCCGAAATGAACGGGGCCCGGGTCAAGTTTGTCGAGGACGCCGCCCGGCTCCTGCACGAACAATTGGATCGGGATGCCCGCATCCGGGATTTCGAAGCCGCCTGCGCCCACTTGGAGTCGCTCCATTCACACGACGCGATATCGGTCATCGCCAAGGGGGTTCCCGGCGGTTTTCAGGCCGATTTCAGCGATTTTAAAGGCCTGATCTGCTGATCCCATGGCCGACGCGAGCCAGCCGCTGATTGTTGTCACGGGCGCCAGCCAAGGAATCGGCGCGGCGATTGCCCGTCTCTTCGCCGAGGAGGTGCCGTGCCATCTCGCGCTCCTGGCCCGCAACCGGGAGAACCTCGAAACCGTGGCCGAATCCTGTCGCTCGGACGAGTGCGAAGCCGTCGCTTTTCCCTGCGATGTTTCCGACAACGCGCAGGTGACCGAGACCGCCGCCGCCGTGCACGCCCGGTGGGGTGCGCCGGATGTGCTCATCAACAACGCCGGCGCCTTCCACGCGGCCGCGTTCACCGAGTACTCGCTGGAGGATTTCGACCGCATGCTCGACACCAACCTTCGCGGTCTGTTCCTGGTGACCCGCGCCTTTTTGGACGGCATGCTGGACAAGGGGCGGGGCGATATCTTCAACATGTGCTCGATCGCCGGACTCGACGCCTACCCCGGCGGGACCGGCTACTGCGCGGCCAAATTCGGCGCCGTCGGCCTGACGCGGGTCTTGCGGGAGGAACTCAAGGAGAAGGGCATCCGAGTCACCAACGTTTCCCCGGGTCCGACGTTTACGCCGTCCTGGGAGGGTTCCGGCGTGCCGGAGGATCGCCTGATGCCCGCCGAAGACATCGCCCGGGCCTTTCTCGACGTCTATCGCCTCAGCCGCCGGACGGTCGTCGAGGAAATCGTCCTCCAGCCCCAGTTGGGACCGCTTTGAGCGCGGCCCTCCCAGGTCGGCGGCCATACGGGAGTATGGCCCTTCAGCGCGGGGCCGCCCCTGATAGGCGCTCCGGCGCCGTCGGCTTGAGGGGCAGCTCGCTCCGGCGACCGAACATCGGTAATCCGCAAACCGGAATCCGAAATCCGGTTCGCCGCTTTGCTCAATCCCTGCAATGGAACGCCATTGTCCCCAACAGGCATTGAAGCCCGGGTGCCATTCCGGGGGAAGGGGTGGAGCCGATCGGGATCGAACCGACGACCTCTACAATGCCATTGTATAGATCTAAAAATGGATATGGCTTAATAATGCGGGTTTAAAGCGCACTTGAATGCGTATAATTGCGGGAAATTGTTTGATTTAGTGCCGATAGTGCCGACAAAATGGATTGACTTCGGTTAATCTGAAATCTTCAATCAACTGGAAGGCGATGGCACGGAAAGCAGAGATCAAAGTTGTTCTGGAGAAGGGCTACTATCAGGTGCTCGTTCCGGGTAGCTTATCGTCAACGGGGCGACGGCGACGGTTTTACTTCAAGAACGAGCGCAAGGCACAGATCAAGAAGAGCCGGCTTGAGGACCGGCTGCGAAACTATGGACGCGAGGGACTGACGATCTCGCCCGCCCTGGCAGAACAGGCTCTCCAAGCAAAAGAGCTATTGGAACCATACG
>SLOW01000112.1 GCA_007132315.1 Opitutales bacterium | reverse complement strand
GGATTCGCCCGATGCGGCATAAATCCCGACAACCCTGCTTAACCGAGTGCCATTCTGGCTAGTTCCAATGTGGCTATACGTTTTGATTTATATTGCTTCAAAGATAATTTGCGGGGCAAAAAACTGGTAATGCCTTCGATCCATGATGGACTGAGAAGGAACGAATACATTCCGATCTTCCAACGCTTGTTGGGTTTCGTTCGTGCTTTCCCGACGAGTGACTATGCCTTTGTCGTATTGCGTACGGCGATACAGGTAAAATGACCCGTGAATTCAGTCAAACTGCGTTACGAGTGCATTCAAAAGGCGCTCGACGATATCGGGATGATCGTCGGGATCGACCCGAACACCTTCTACGGATTCCTTAAAATCAAACAATTCGAGGCCGCGAACATCGTTATCCTTAGCCGATCCCTGCACGATCATACGCCAGCGATCATCGCGAACGGCTTCCTCGCCTCTCCAGTGGGAGAAGGCGGGTTTGAGAGATGGCGCTTCGGGATTGTCCAGGAGGGGCCTCAAAGAGGTTCCGTAAATGTCTTCCGGGGCGGGAAGTCCGGCCAGTTCCGTCAAGGTGGGAAACAGGTCAACCGTTTCGACGGTAGCGTTGCATAGGGAACCTGCACGTTCCATGCCCGGATAGCGGATTAGCAAAGGGGAGCGTACGGCGGCTTCATACAGGTTGTGTTTGGCCCATGTGTTGCGTTCGCCGAGCGCAAAACCGTGGTCGCTCCAGATCACGATGATAAGATCGTCCATCAGATCCAGTTCGCGCACACGCTCCAGGACTTTTCCCACCTGCGCGTCCACGTAAGACGTGGCCGCCGCGTAGGCCTGCCGAAGGGTGCGCGCATACGCTTCGTCGCTGTACGGGTCCTTCCCGTCGTGTCCGTAATTGCCCATCAATTCACCGCTTCTGTTCCAACTGGAGGGGGCGGGTTGACGTGCGGTGTCGATCGGCGCGGGAATGTCGCACGGGTCGTAGAGATCGAAGTATTTTTTCGGCGCGGCGAATGGCAAATGCGGCTTGAAGAACCCGACGCCGAAGAACCAGGGCTCGTCCGATTCGGCCAGTTGGTTCAGTATCTCCACGGCCTCCTCGGCGACCCACCCGTCGGGATAGCTCTTGTCGGGTCCGTCGTGCGCCTCCCATGCGGGCGAGTTGCCGCGGTCGCGCGGAACGCCATCCGCATACCCGTGCATCATGGCTTGCGGTGATTCCCAGGGGCTGTCCTCCGGAACCCAGCTTCGATCCCACGCATCCGGCAACTCCTCGGGCGGGTTGGCCCAGTTTGTGCCCGCGAGACCGCCGGGATAATGGGTGATTTTTCCGAGCGCCAATGTTTGGTATCCGTGTTGACGAAACACACGGGGAAGGACGCGGTCGCCCCAATCAGAGTGGTTGTTACGTATGGCATTGTTGCCCAACCCGGTTTGGGGACCGCGCATGCCGGTCAATAAGGCGGCTCGCGACGCGCCGCATGTCGGCACCTGGACGTAATGCTGACTGAACAGAACGCTTTCCTCCGCGAAACGATCAATGTAGGGCGTTTGCACGTGGTCTACTCCAAGCGCGTGCAAATCGTTGCGCCAGTCGTCGATGGATATAAATAGAACATTCGGCGTATTGTTGTTCGCGGAAGACTGGCCGGTGGTTTCTGTCGCGAACAAAAGCATCTGGGTTGTTAAAAGACCCCCTATTCCTTGCCAGAACAAGGTGAACCCCGCACGCTTGTTGAACTCTTTCACAATTATTCTTCTTCCGTCCGCACTTCGTTTTTCATTCTTCATAATCATCGTAAGCCTTGAGGCTTTGTTTCACTCATATCGTCTTGGGTCCGCGGAATACACAAAACAACAAGCACGCCCCGAAAAAGCTCACTGTAACAGAAAGCTCCATGTCAAAAAGAGGGCACGCCTTCCAGTTCCTTTAACAGATCACTTACCACCGAGGGGTGCAAGAGCGGAATATCCCACATCCAACATCCTTGGGCTGGCATCCATGCCGGTTGAAAAACAACTGCCTGGTGACACCAACCTTTCATTGCCAACCGCCTTTAAGATTGACAAATCGTGGGTGCATCGCCTTTTCTATGAATCCCCCCCAAGGATCGGAATCACGGACTTTATCTCACCGAATGATGTCGCGACCGGACGACGTGACTCACCCGCCCATCCGCCTGAATAGCTTGTTTTTCCTTTTAAGAAAAGAACCTGGACCAACCGGAACACGTCTTGACTCTTGACAAGAACCCCTCCAAACGCGCCGGAAACCGCCTCGGCTCCGGAAGTGGATTCCAACGTCTGAACCGGGCCTCTTTCCCCTGTTGATCACATCGAAACACGAAGCTGGGCTGAACATCGGTGATTGGGCGAACTACCGCCGGTCCGAGCATCCGGCGTCCAAGGTTTCCCGAATTAAACGGGCGTCCTGTTGGTCTTCCCATTCTTCAGCGTACGCGGCGACCTCCAGCTTTTCCCGGGGAGAAAGCTCCTCAAAAAGAGAAATTACCTTTGGGGCGTTCACGGCCATCGCCAGAATATCTGAAAAATCGAGTCAGGCGCAATCCGATCCTCCTTGAGCCGTGGAGCCAGATGATCGAGCAGGACTCCCTGGTATTTCCGATCGCCACCACCCAAACATGCGAACCTTCGACCTCCACCGGGAAGATCCGCTCAAAATTGGGCCGTGAGAGCAGCGCGAAACTGTTGGAACAGGGATTGAGATGGAGGGGTTAGAGGGAATGGCACTCGGATAAGGCGCTTAATCGTATCATCCCGCCTTGCGGGATGACCCCGAACCAAGAACCAAGCAGCATTCCTACTAACACGTTAATGTGAATGGCACTCGGTTAAGCAGGGT
>SLOW01000214.1 GCA_007132315.1 Opitutales bacterium | reverse complement strand
CGGTTTTCGCCCACCGCCCGGGCGACGGAGCGGACCGCGGAAGGGCGGCCGATCCGGCCGGCCAGTTGGCCGTAGGTCCGGGTTTCGCCGTAGGAGACTTCCGGCAGAGCTTTCCATACCTGTTCTTGGTGGGCCGTGCCGGGATGACGTAAGGGAGTTTCGAAGCGCCGCAAGGTGCCGGCGAAATAAGCCGTCAGTTCATCCCGGATACGCTTTAAGGGATCGCTCTCGCCGGGAAAGAAAACCACCCCCAGCCGTTTCCTCAATGCCGCGAACTGCGTTTCCAGCATCCGCCTGTCCCAGAACTCGATCAGGTAAACGGCTTCCTCGTCGCCCGCTATCAGGATCGGTCCGAGTGGAGACGGCGCCTGCGCGACATACAGTATCGGCCGCTGCCTGCTTTTGGCCGGGGAAGCGCCGGTGGTTCGTGTCAGGGCTTCGCAAAAGGCGCTGACCGAATCATAGTCGGCCTCTTGCGAGGAATCGACCACCGTGGCGCCGTCGCGGATACGCGAGAACGCGCGTCCCAGTCGCCGCGCCCGCAGATAGGCCAGGAAGGTCATGCCGTGGCGCGCCTGGAACCAGCGGCGCACCCGGGCGGGATCGATCCCGAAATCGCCGATCTCGGAGGTGGTCCAGCGCCGTCCCGGTTCGGCATCCACCGCATCCAGCAAAGGTCGCAACCAGCCGGGAGTGGAATCCGGCGTGTCCAGCGGGCGACACCGCCGGCACGGCCGGTATCCGGCGGTAAGGGCGTCGCCGGCGCGGGGAAAGAATTCCACGTTCTCCCGCCGCGGCTTGCGCGCCGGGCAGGTCGGCCGGCAAAAAATCCCGGTTGTGCGCACCCCCACGACAAACAGCCCTTCGAAGCTCGCGACGCGATGGACGAAGGCCTCGTACATCGCGTCCTCGTCATTGAGCAGCGCTGATTCGTTCATGGCGGACACCCTAACAAATCCGCCGCCCGCGCCGCCACCGTTTTCGCGACAGGGAATTCGATATGAACGGAAACGTCTGGGAATGGATGTGGAGCACAACAAAAGATTCCCGGAAAACGGCCCGGCGAGGCCCTTGGGCACATCGTGCCGATCTCTTCAATGTGACTACCCGGTTCACAGCGGGAGGAGGGCTCTCTCTGCCGATCACCGGAATTCGGGTGGCGCGCCATGTGGTCCCATCCCCGCCATTGGACCCGGGGCCGCCCCCCGATGGTGATCCGATCCGCCCGAACCGCCGAAGGCACCATAGGATCGTGTGCGAAATTGCCCGACAATCTGCTAGGACGTTCGATCGGCAATGTAGTGGGCCAGTGCTACAAGCGGTGTGATGGAGCCGGGAGTCTTCTCAATTTCGGATATCGCTTCGTCAAGCAGAGTGCGGGCTTTATTTCTGGCTGCGTCGATACCGGTTAGCGCGACGTAGCTCATTTTCTTGCGGTCTGCGTCGCTGCCGGTCGCCTTGCCCAGCGCCTGGGTGGTCGAGGTGGCGTTGAGGATGTCGTCCACGATCTGGAACGCCAATCCGATCTTGGCGCCGTACAAACTGACGGACTCGATTTCGGCGTCGCCGGCTCCGGCGGTGATGGCTCCCATGCGACAGGCGGCGCTGAGGAGGCAGCCGGTCTTTCGGCTGTGAATGCGGATCAGTGCTTCGAGCTCGGGAAGCGCGCCTTCCGATGCCAGGTCTTCGAATTGCCCTCCCGCCAGACCGCGACTGCCGGCCGCGCGGGCCAGCTCGCCGGTCAGGCGTGCGGCTTCGGCGGCACCGGCCAGCAGTTCGAACGCAAGCGTCAGCAGGCTGTCTCCCGCCAGGATGGCGTTGGCTTCGCCGAAGGCCTTGTGCAAGGTGGGTTTGCCTCGCCTCAGGTCGTCGTCGTCCATGGCCGGCAGGTCGTCGTGAATCAGCGAGTACGTGTGCAGGCATTCCACGGCGGTCGCCGGAGTGAGCGCGTCGTCGGTCGAGCCGCCGAAGGCTTCCGCCGATGCGATCACGAGGATCGGTCGAAGCCGTTTGCCGCCGGCGAGGACGCTGTAGCGCATCGCCTGGTGGAGGAGGGCGGGTGGTTCGTTTTCATTGGGAAGACAATTTTCGAGCGCGGCGTTAACCCGTACCCGCTTTTCATCCATATAATGCTTGAGATCGAACATTCGCCGTAAATGATCCCAAGTTCTCGATCTTCTCAAGTAAATGCCAGAATAACTTTTTGTGGCGTTCCTTTTAATTTGTCTCATTCTTGCGTTTAACCTGGTCCTTTTGGCTCTGGTGGCGTACAACACCGTCCTTTGGCCGCGGGTCGCACCGGGTGAAACCGCGGGAGCGACGGATGTTTCGGTCCTGATTCCGGCGCGGAACGAGGAGGCGAACATCGGCGCCGCAGTTGGCTGCGCGCTGGCTCAGGGGCCCGTGGTGCGCGAGGTGCTGGTTTACGACGACCATTCGACCGATCGAACGCGCGAGCGGGTCGCCGCACTGGCTGAATCTTCGGCCAAGGTTCGCCTGATAACCGGAGTGCCGCTGCCGGAGGGGTGGTGCGGCAAGCCTTTCGGTTGTTCCCGGTTGGCTTTGGAGGCACAAGGCGAGTGGTTTCTTTTTCTCGACGCCGACACGCGGCTGGCTCCCGATGCGGTGGAGCGGAGTATCGCAGAGGCACTCCGCCGGAATTTGACTTTCTTATCATGTTGGCCCGGACTGGAAATTTCCGGTTTTTGGGAAAAGGTGTTCATGCCGATGCTCAATTTTGTCGTCTTCACGCTTTTTCCAGCGCCGCTCGCGGCAACGATGAGCCTGCCTTCTCTCGGGCTGGCTCACGGGGCCTGCATCCTCATGCGGCGGGAAGAGTACGAGCGCGTCGGCGGTCACGCCCGGG
>SLOW01000353.1 GCA_007132315.1 Opitutales bacterium | reverse complement strand
TGACCGTCCGCATCGTTAAAATGGTAGCGGTACATCGCCTCTTTATCTGCGTCGATATCGTTTGCCCAAACCGTCTTCCATCCTGCTTTTTCGAGACCGAGTCGCATCAGTCCGATACCGGCAAAAAATTCGGCAACTGTTTTATCTGTAGTCATTTCCGGGAGAAAATATATTGGATTCGCGCACAAACCAAGAAATATTTCCCGGTCTGTCATAATAAACGATCATCCATACGGGTTTTCCCGCAGGCAAGCTCGATAAGACTCTATTTCCGGCCCTTGCCAAGTCGCAATCCGAATAATTTGATGACCGGATAACCACCGACGAGTATGTCAAGCTGAAGGAGGCGCTCTTGGGAATCGATGGGGAAACGTTGGCGAAGTTCATCGCGGATCTCGCCGCGCAGGATGAAACCGTGGAGGAGACCGCGGTGCTGCTTTCACAACGGGAGAACCCGGAGACGTGTTTTAAAGGAATCAACGACCGGTCCATGCCTGTTTTCTTCATGGGTTCGGTAAAGACAGGTCGCGCCCTCACCCGATAACCGGGAGCCGGGTCCCTTTCAACGATCGCTCATTCGTTCTTTGTTTCATTCCTTGCACGGAAAATCCCCACGGCCACCAGCTCGTCGTTTTCGTCCAATTCGATCAACAGCGGAAGCTTCTTCAGTACGGATTTCGGCAATTCGAAAACAAACGCCCCCGACGGCGGTCGCTCCCCCTGTTTCTCCTTTTTGAGTTGGAGACAAATTTGCGATTCGCTGAACGAGCATTCCACACCGTCCTCCTCCACGTCGACCAGGCGCTCGGCGGCGATCGCAATGTCGAGGGCGCGATCACCCAACAGCTTGGATCGGTACGCGTTGTGGACGTCGACCTTGACTTTGGCCCCGTGAAACCGGATCGAGTCCTCGACGATCGACGCTTGCTTTTTGTTTGGAAAAGTCTTCTTCGAGTTGGGCGTCACGCGGCGACCGATCGATTTCCGCTTGTCGTGCGGCAATAGAATCCAGCGCTCCTCCACGTTCCGAACGGTACCGCAAATCTTGCATACCGTCCGCCCTTCGCGGGTCTTGCGCCAGCCTTCGCCATGCCGACACTGTAACGCAAGAAACTCCCACAACTCCCCGAGTTGCTGGTAAATGTCCCCCATCCGCCTGCCTTCCGGACCGGATTGTTCCAGTGCAGGATGCTTCGACACGAAGTCCATGCTGCGAAAGAGCCGCTTGAACCGGGATTTCAGATCGTCGGGTTCCGTTTTCATTGGCAGTGCGAATGACTCGGTTAAGGCGCCGGATCGAGAGTAGAACACGCTTCGAGCGTGAGTCAACACGCTGGAAGCGTGTTCTAGTGCGATTATCCAGTGGCATTCCCGCTACCGAGGCGTAGCCCCAGACCAGGGAATTACACCACAGAGACGGGATGGACGCAGAGAAATCATTCGGTATGTCGGTTCCTGCGCCGCGACTTTCCCCTCTCGGTGGTGTCATATCAATCGTTGCGAATGTTCTTGCACCACGCCATTCCCGCTCCTCACGGAGCGGCCTACGAGAGAAAGTCGATAGCGGTGCAAAGACTTTCGGGAAGATTGATATCAGTCGATCTCATTCGACGCGAGCTTTTCCTCCATCATCGAAATCAAATCGCTCAGGCTGTTTGCCGCGCGAATCTTTTCGGCTTCGATCAGGACGCTCATTTCACCGTCGTCGTCCTGAAGAAGAATCGCCGGGAGGGCGAGGCCGGTCCATTCCGGCTGGTCCTGACGAAATTCGTCGCGATGGGAATACGAAACCGGAAACGGTTGCATGTCGAGGTAGCTTTTCCACATGGCAAGCATCCCCGTGGTTCCGAACGTATGTTTGCAGAGCGCGCATTCATAGGTCTGAGGCGAGACGATTTTGTGCACCGACGCGGCGATCGTATTGAAGAGCCCGCTGTCGGCGTTGTACACGATCAGAAGTGATTTTTCATCCGCTGACATT
Source organism: Opitutales bacterium (assembly GCA_007132315.1). Taxonomy (GTDB): domain Bacteria; phylum Verrucomicrobiota; class Verrucomicrobiia; order Opitutales; family T3Sed10-336; genus SLOW01. The sequence goes on along the minus strand of SLOW01000353.1, from coordinate 887 downwards.
TTCGCTCCCTACAGGTTTGGACTTTCCAGCCGTTCCGGGTGCTCGAAGTCGTAGTTGTCGTTCTCGATCATTTCCAGGATGTCCTTGATATGGGGCCGGTCGCCCCAATAGGTCCCGTAGTACGCGAAACGGACGATCCCCTTTTTATCGATGATCACCGTCGCGGGACGATTGATCCATTCGGCGTGAACCACGTACTGCATCGGATCGACACCGTACTTGGCGCCGACGCCGCACGCGAGATCGACCAGGTGAGGCCACCAGCGGTGCTCGCGATAATGGGCTTCCGGAGAGCCGTCCTGCTTGAACCAGTACTGCGGCTGAGCCTCCTGGCCGGTCATCACACGGCTGCGAAAGAAGTCGTGACACTCGATGGTGAATACTTGAATGTCGTTTTCCACGAACGACTCTTTCAAGTCGATCAGGTCTTGGAATTCGCCGTGACACACCGGGCACCAATCGGCGAATATCCAGATCAGGACCACCGTTTTCTCACCCTTGAAATCGGAAAGGCGCCAGGTTTTTCCGTCGGTGTCCGGGAGGTCGAAATCGACCGCGGGCCGGTTTTCCTCGGTCCGCCGGAATTGGTTCTCGTCCAGGGCCGCGTAGGCTTCCGTCAGATCGTCAGTGGCGGGCATTTTTCGTTCGATTTGCCGGATGGACAGTTGACTCTGATGCCGCACGTCGCGGCTGGGGTCGTTCTCGGCGGCGGAACGCAGAACGGCGAGTGAGTCATCGCTCCCGATCTGTCCCAGGGCGACCGACACCTGGCTTCGCACGACTTCGTCGCGATCCTGCTCCAGGAGCGAAGCCAGTCTCTCGGCGGCCGCCTCGGCGCGAAGTATCCCCAAAGCCATGGCCGATATCTGGCGCACGTGCGGGTTATT
>SLOW01000152.1 GCA_007132315.1 Opitutales bacterium | reverse complement strand
GCAGGGGTCTGACGAATTCGTGCGCCCGGTCGCGCGGCGGCAGATCCGCACCGGCTTCGGCCCGCCATTCACCGCGCTCGACGGCTTCGCGCGAAACCGGCTCGACCCGCCGCAGATCACCGGCCCGGCCCGAGCGGCGCGCCATCCGGTCCTCGTCTTCGAAATCCGTCCAATCCCAGACTTCCAGCATGTCCTCGATCGGCGTCACACCGATCAGCGCCTGTTCCTTGGCCCAGGTGAATCCGTAGGCGTAGGCGCCCACCAGCTTGCCGTCGATAAAGACCGGACTTCCGCTCATCCCCGACACCGGACCGGTCACCATGTTTTTCTCGTCGAGCGCTTCGCAGATGATGAGGGAACGGCGCGGGCCGATCATGTTCATGCCCACTCCGATGACCCGCAGAGGGAAGGATTCGATTTCCGTGCCTGAAATCACGGTACGCCATTCCCCCTCCATCCCCGGTTCGACCTCGGACAAAGGCATGATTTCGAGCTCCTCGTCGTCACCCGGGAGGAGCGAAGGAATCAGGAGCGCGGTCAACACGACCGGCAGGAAGCGAAAACGAATCGAATAATTCATGGTTGGGACGATTGCCGGGCGCGGTCCGGCGGGCCGCTACCTGATGTGCAACAGACGGAATTGAGGCGAATGTGTGCGAAAAATCATGAAAATGCAAAAAAGGATTCTCAATCACCGGTGGTCCCACGGGAGGCGCACCGTCAACGGAGTTTCGTTCCAGACCCGGGTCACCTCGAAAATCTTGCCGGGATTGAGGATGTTGTTCGGGTCGAGCGCCTGTTTGACCGCCCGCATGGCGGCGATTTCGGCCTTGTCGTGTTCGAGTTCCAGGAAGGGCGTCTTCGCCAGGCCGATACCATGTTCTCCGCTGATGGCGCCGCCGAGCTCGATCACCTTTTTCATGAGCGCGTTCAAGGCCCGCAGCGCGCGCCGGGAGGCGTCGCGGTCGGCGCGATGGTACATGATATTGACGTGAAAATTGCCGTCCGCGGCGTGGCCGAACGTCGCGATCGGCGTCCGGGTTTCGCGGCTGATCCGGCGGATGAAACCGATGAGTTTGATTTGCGAGCGCAACGGAACGACCACGTCCTCATTCAGCTTGCGGTCACCCAACTCGAACATGGCGCCGGAGCACTTGCGCCGGACCTCCCAGAGCGCCTCGGCCTCCTCCGGTTCCGACGTGTCCCGGACGGCCGTGGCGCGCTCGCGCAGGATATCCAGGAGCGCGAGTCGATCCTCCTCGACCTCCATGGCGTGGCCGTCGAGTTCGATCAGCAACACCGGCCGCCCGGCCTGCCCCGCGAACACGGGCCGTCCGGTGGCGGCTTCGGCGCAAGCGACGCTTTCCCGGTCGAGGAACTCGAGGATGGACGGCACCAGACGCGCGCCGAGGATGCTCTTAACCGTGCGCAGGGCGGCGGTTTCGTTGTTGAAGGACGCCAGGATCGTCCACTTGGCCGCCGGCTTCGGCACCAGGCGCAGCACCGCTTCGGTCATCACGCCCAGGGTGCCCTCGCTTCCGATCCAGAGATCGCGCATGTTGTAGCCGGCGGCGTACTTGCGGAGATCCCGACTCCAGGACACCGGTTCGCCCGTGGGCAGAACGCCGCGCAGCGCGAGTACGTAGTCCCGGGTGACCCCGTACTTGCCGCCGCGCATCCCGCCGGCGTTGCAAGCGATGTTCCCCCCCAACGTGCCGAACTCCTTGGAGGACGGATCCGGCGGATAGAACCACCCTTTCTTTTCGGCCGCGCGCTGTAATTGACCCGTGCGGACACCTGCCTGCGCATACGCCATGCCGGCAACGGGGTCGATCCGCAGTTTGGACCAATCCGAAAGGTCGAGCACCCAGCCGCCGTTGACCGGCGAAGCCGATCCCGTCAACGACGAGCCGCCGCCCCGCGTCGTCACCGGAACACGGTGACGGTTGGCGAGTTTCAAAACGACGGCGACGTCGTCCTCGCTCGCGGGACGGACGACGGCGTCGGGTTTCCAGGCCAGTTTGCTGCCGTCGAACGAGGCGCGAAAACGCGAGTTCTCGTCGGTGGCGACGCGGGATCCCAACTTGCGCCGGAGGGCCCGGTTGGCGGTTTGTGAACTCAACGGAACACTCAATCCACGATGGCGAGCATTTCGATTTCGAAGATCAGCGTGGCGCCGGGGGGAATGTTGCCCGCACCGCGATCGCCATAGCCGAGATCGGAAGGAATGTAGAGGATGGCCTCCGTCCCGACCGGCAACATTTGAAGCGCTTCGCTCATGCCCGGAATGACACCGGTGACCGGAAACTCCGCCGGTTCGCCGCGCTCGTAGGAGCTGTCGAAGGTTTCGCCGGTGATCAGGCTTCCGCGGTAGTGAATCCGGACGGTGTCGTTGGGTCCGGGCACGTCTCCGTCTCCCATCTCAACGACCTCGTAGAACAAGCCGGTTTCGGTGCGCTCCACATCGTCGCGCTCGGCGAGTTCGGCGAAGAATCCCGCCGCTTCCTCCCGTCCCGCCTCGGCCGCGCGGCCGCCGGCGGCCGCCTGCTTTTCCTCCAGGAACGCCTGCAACTGCTGGCCGACCTCCTCAAACGCGTGCGGGGGTTCGGTGTTTTCGAGGGCATAACGAAAACCGTCGAGAAACGCCTCGAACTGCGATTCGCTCAGATCCATGTGGTTGATCCCCACCTGGGAAGCCACCAGGAAACCGTAGGTCTTCATCAACTCCTCGTCGGAGAAACGTTCACCCGCATCGGCACCCGGCTGGGCGGTCAGGGTCGCGGAAAAAAACACTCCGGCCGCGGCCAGAATCGCTGTCAGTTTCAGAATTTTCATAAGTGCTGGTTAATTGGATTCCATTATGGTGAATCCGCGCAGGTT
>SLOW01000023.1 GCA_007132315.1 Opitutales bacterium | reverse complement strand
GTGGCCCGGCGGCGGGCGACGTCGAACGTGCTGAGATGCCCCAGGTGAAACAATCCCGTGGGCGACGGCGCGAGGCGCCCCCGATAGCCGCCGGCGGAAACGCATCCGCAACCCGTGGCCGCCTCACTCAAGAGTGATCGTCAGATAACGGAAGACCCCGTCACGGTGAACCAGGAACACGTTGCGCCCGGTGCGCAGCGCCTCCCGTGCCTGATCGACGTTCCGCACAGGTGTTTGATTGATCTCGGTGATCACCGTACCCAGGGGGAAGTGCTCCGCGTGACGGGCGGAGCTGTCCACCTCCACCACGATCAGCCCCTCGGCGCTCGACGTCAGACCGAAATCCTCACGCACGTCATCATCGATGGTGGACACCTTGACGCCCTCCAGCAGTTCGTCCTCCTCGGCAACGTCGGGAGTGCCGGTCAGCTGATCCAGATCACCCAGTTCGATTTCCGTCTCACGGCGCTCGCCGTCGCGGTAATAGGCAACCTCGACCACGGTGCCGGGAGGCGTCTGGGAAATCATCAATCTCAAGGCGCTGGCCGAGGGAATCGACCGGCCGTTCACCTCGACAATGACGTCGTCCGAACGGAGACCGGCCCGGTCGCCGGGACGGTCGGATACCACCTCGACCACGAGCGCGCCCTCGGCGCGTTCAAGCCCCAGCTCCTCGGCCTTGTCGTGAGTGACGTCGTCGATACTGACGCCGATAAACCCGCGCGCCACACGCCCTTCGGTGATCAGGCTCTGCATCACATTCGAGGCCATATTCACCGGAATGGCGAAACCGATACCAATATTGCCGCCTGTCCGGGCCGAGAGAATCGCCGTGTTGATGCCGATGACCCGACCCTTTGCATCGACCAGCGGACCGCCGGAATTGCCTTGATTGATGGCGGCGTCGGTCTGGATGAAATTCTCGTACGAATCTCCTCCCAGCAATCCGATCCGCGTGCGGCCGGTGGCCGACACGATCCCCATCGTCACCGTCTGGCCGATGTTCAACGGATTACCCAACGCGAAGACGATATCCCCCACCCGAATCTCGTCACTGTCGGTCAAGGTCGCGGAGGGAAGCCCGTCCGCGTCGATCTTCAGCACGGCAACGTCGGTCTTGGCGTCGCTCCCGACGATAGTCGCCTCGAATTCACGCCGGTCTCCCAGAGAAACCAGAACCTCGTCGGCTCCGTCGATCACGTGATTGTTCGTTAGGATATAACCGTCGGCGCTGACAATCACGCCGGAACCCAGTCCCTGCCTGCGGCGGTAACGCGGTTCATCCTGCTCGCGCTCTTCAGGAATTCCGAAGAAACGCCGGAAAAACGGATCGTCCGAGAACGGGTGCCGCCGGATCCGCTCCTCGATGATCTGCGTGGTGGAAACGGTAACCACCGTGTTCCGGACATCGGCCAGAACATCCGCGTAGCTGGTCGGATTACCATCCACACCGCTCCGGTCCATGGGCTCCCGGTCCACCTGAATGGCGGCGGGCTCACCCGAAGGGCCGTCGGCCGACCTGTCGACGGTTTCCAGGTAGGCCGTGACGGCCAAGCCTATAAAGAGGATAAACAAAACGGACGAGAAAAGACGATATTTCATTTTCTTGTTGGTGCTTTCGGCTGTTTGAACGTTGTCCGACATAGCTCGCGTCCATCGGTTCCCTAGCAGCGTGTCAGACGGTAGCCCAAAAGTCCGACAGGTCGCTAGAATCCCTTGATTTGAAACAGACTGGTAACGCTTTCATTGCCGTTGATTCTGACAATCGCCTTGGCCAAAAGTTCGGAGACATCCAACACCGTCACCGGCAGGTCGCGCGGTTTGACGGGCACGGAATTCGTCGTGATCAGCTCGTCCAATCCGCCCTCACTCAATCTCTGGTACGCGATTTCGTTCAGGATGGCGTGACTAACCGCCGCCCGAACGGTGCGGGCGCCGCGTTCCCGGGCGAGCCGGGCCGCCCCGATGAGGGTGCCCGCCGTCTCGGTCATGTCGTCGATCAACAGGATATCTGCTCCCTCGATATCCCCCACGATGCTCATCGACTCCACTGTGGTCGAATTGGTCCGCCGTTTGGCGACAAATCCCAGGCCGCAGCCGAACATATCGGCGTAAACGGCAGCCATTTTGGCTCCGCCCAGATCCGGCGAAACGACCACCAGTTGATCGCTGGAATACTTCTTCAGGTAGTCGTAAAAGACCGGAGACGCGTAGAGGTGATCGACCGGAATATCGAAAAACCCTTGGATCTGCTGAGCGTGCAAATCCATGGTCAGCACGCGCGTCGCTCCGGCTGCGACCAGAAGATTGGCCACCAGCTTGGCGGTGATCGGCACCCTGGGCTGATCCTTGCGATCTTGACGGGCGTAGCCAAAAAACGGTAGCACCGCCGTGATGCGCTGGGCGGAGGCCCGCCGCGCCGCATCAATCATGATCAGGAGCTCCATGATATGGTGGTTGGCCGGCGGACACGTGGACTGAACGATGAAAACGTCCTGCCCCCGAATATTCTCGTTGATTTTGACGAACGTCTCGTCGTCGGGAAAGGCGGTCACCGAAGCCTCTCCCAGCGGCACTCCCGCCGCAGAGCAAATGCCCTCCGCCAGAGCCCGATTCGAATTTCCGGAAAAGATCTTCAGCTCACCCACACTCATAAGTTGTCGCAAAGCCAGACGTATTACCCGTCCCGAGGCGGATTTTCAAAAGCTTTTTCCAAATCGGCTTCGATTTTGTCCACCCGCCGAAAGAGATCCGGCAGTCGCTGCTGCAGCACGAAGATTTTTTGCCTCAATAAAAGCGGCAGCGCGGGACTCCCGAAAACGGTGTTGCCCGCCTGGATGTTGCGGCTGATACCGGACTGGGCGCCGGCCTGCGCCCCTCGTCCCAGCCGGATGTGGCCGGCCACACCCACCTGCCCCCCCAACACGACGAAATCCTCCAATTCGGTGCTGCCGGCGATCCCCACCTGCGCGCAGAGAATGCAATGTCGTCCGACCCGCACGTTGTGGCCGATCTGCACCAGGTTGTCGATTTTCGTGCCCTCACCGATCACCGTGTCGCTAAACCGCGCCCGGTCCACCGTCGATCCAGCGCCGATTTCCACGTCGTCACCGACGACCACGCCACCGACCTGAGGGATCTTGGCATGTCCCTCCGGCCCCGATTCGTAGCCGAAACCATCGGCCCCCACCACGACGCCCGGGTGAAGCGTGACCCGGTCGCCCAACCGGCACCCATCCATCACCACCACGCCGGGAAGCAGGCGGCAATCGTCCCCGAGCACAACGCCCGGCCCCAGGCAAACCCGGGCCTCCAGCACGGTATTTTCTCCCAACGACACACGATCCCCGATCACGCAATGCGGTCCCACCGCCACCGAATCGGGCACCCGGCAACCCCGACCGATCACCGCCGAGGGATGAATCCCCGGCTCGGGACGCGGCCGGACGTCCCGCTCGATCACCGAGCACAACCGGGTCAGGGCAACGGAGGGGTCCTCGCAATACAAGAAGAGTTGATTCAGACCTGGTTCGACCGGACAATCGGCCGGCACCAGCAGCACCGACGCGCTGCAATTCGCCAAATCATCGATCCGTTTGCCGTCGCGCAAAAACGACAGATCGCCCGCCAACGCCTCTTCCAGCGGAGCGATCCGGCGCACCGTGCGGTCGGTTGAGCCACGCGTGTTGACGGGCGCAGTGGTTTCGATGATTCGTTCCGGTGAAAAGGAGATCTCCATTAAAGCGAAAGCCCTGACCTCGCAAGGACAGGGCTTTCATGCCGCGGAGGCAAATATAAATTACTCAGTCGGCGTCGCGGTTGATCTCCTCGAGCACGATGTCGGTGATGTCAAAGGACGAATCGGCGTAAATCACGCTGGGAATACCGATGCCGGTCGGGCCGGACGTGTCAAATACCAGCGTCGCCTCGCGCTCCCGCGCCTCGGCCATGACCACTTCCTTGATCTCCTCCATCATCAGTTCGCGGTGATTGCGCTGGCGCTGCTCCAGGGAACGCCGTGTATTGTTCTGGAACTGCTGCAGTTCCCGCTCTTTCTGCTGGATCGCCTCGACCATTTCCTGGGCGCGGCGCTGCGCGTCCTCGCGGGCTTCATCGGAGAGGGCCGGGTTGTTGGTCTGTTCGATGATTTCCTGGTACTCCTCAACCATGGCCTGCCCTTCCTCCATCATGGTTTGGGTTTCGCGCTGTGCCCGCTCGATCGAGCTCTGAAAGCGCGCCTGAGCCTCCTGGGTCCGATGGTAATTTTCGTACAGGTACGCCATGTCGGCAGTCACGACACGCAACGCCGCATCGGCATGGCCGGCGGTCGCGAATCCGAACAGGGCCACGATTAAACTGAGAGAATAGGTATAGGTCTTCATAGAGTGATGATGATTGTAACGATAACGAGTGAGATCAGGATTTTCAGAAACGGGTTCCAAAGGAAAAACTGAATCGGCCGCCGCGGTCGTTGTGGTCGTCGGTTGTGATGGGAATTCCGTAGTCCAGCCGAAGCGGGGCACCCATGATCAGGATGCGCAAACCGAATCCATAATTGTCATTATATCCGCCGGTTTCGAAATCGGCAAAGTCCTCGTTGACGAATCCCGCATCGTAGAAGACAGCAAAACGGATCGGGTCCACCAAGGTCAAACTGTATTCTGTGCTGAAAAACCCGTATGTTTGCCCGCCCCGCGGATCTCCGGCGACGTGGGGGCCGACTTCGCGGAAATTGAAGCCGCGCAAGGTGTTGGGTCCGCCGAGGAAGAAGCGGTCGAAAAACGGCACCTCATCGCTCGGACGAAAATGATCGAGGACGCCCGTCCGCCCCACAAACGACAATACCTGAGTCTGCGTCTCAAATATGGGAAAAAACTGCGAACCGCGCAGTTCGAACTTGTAGTAATCGGTATCGCCGGCGAACGGTCCGCCCGCCACTTCCGTCCGGAACTCGAAGCGGTTGCCCCGGGTGGTGACCAGCAGGCTGTCCCGCGTGTCGCGCAGCAGGGACACCCCCACCTTCGAGACGGACCGCTTGCCCGCCTCATTCTGGATGAATTGAGAGGCACCGTCGGGGCCCTCGGAAACATTAAAAATATCCACCACTTCGAACTGGTAGGATAGCCGCCCTTCCAGCAACTCGATCAGGCGCTTGCGGAGGTAAACCTCGAACCCCGTGCGCAACTCGTCGAAGGCCGCGCTGAAGAATTCGCTCTCCGACCGGTACACCTGGAAACCCAAGGCCAGTTCCCGGTCGAACAACCAGGGCTCCTCGAAGGCGAGCACCACCTCGTTCGAACGGGAGCCCACCTGCAGGCGGAAACGAAATTTCTGACCGGCCCCCTGGAAACGCGAACGGTAATTGAACAAGTCGAAATTGGACTGGGAAAGCTCGGCGAAGAAAATCACGTTCTCCAGCGTACTGAAACCCGCGCCGAAGGTCAGGCTGCCGGTCCGGGCCTCGCGCACGGCGACGCTCAAGTTCCGCCGCCCCTCCACGTTGGTGGTTTCCGGCTGAAGGTTGACGTGCTCGAAAAAGCGGGTGTTCTCCAGACGGCGCTGGCTGGTACGCATACGGACCGAGTTGAAGACGTCCCCCGGACGCAGGCCCAGCTCCCGGATGATCACTCGGCTCTGCGTCTTGGTGTTGCCCTCGATGCGAATGGACTCCACGTGCACCTGCCCGGCTTCCTGGATTTGGTATTCGATATCGATCGCGCCGGTGTCCAGATTCGGAATACGACGGGCTCGAACGGTGGTGTCGAGATAACCGTCCTGCCCGTAATAATCCCTTAGGTTCTGCACATCGGCGTCCAGGCGCGACGGAACGAACACGTCGCCGGTGTCCAGCGCCAACGCGCCCCGCAGTTCCTCGTCGCTGTACAGCGTGTTGCCGTCAAACGAGATTTCACCGAGTTCGTACTGCCGGCCCTCGTCGATGACCAGCGTTACTTCGAGCTGATTTTCGTAGGGGTACTCGAAGCGCACCTGGTCGTGGGGAATCCGGACGTCCAGAAACCCGCGCTCCCGGTAAAGATCTACCAGGTTCTGGATGTCGTCCTCGAACTCGTCCTCCTGAAACCGTCCTTTTCCAGTCAGCCAGGAGAATATGTGCCAGCGGCGGGTGTCCATGGCCCGCCGCAATTGACCGCTGCGGATGTTGTCGTTGCCCTCGTACATCACGCGACGGATGGTCACCCTGGGGCCCTCCTCGATGTGATAGATGATGCGTCCGGTCCCCCGCTCGGTGTCGCGCTCGATATCGAAAGAAATCGTCGCCTCCGTGAACCCGCGCCGGCGGTAGTACTCCCGGACGTCCTCGGCGCCCATACGGACCGTGCGTTCGTCCAAGGTCTCCATGGGCATCAGGCGCGGCGTCCAGGGCAGGACGTCGGCCACCCAGCCGGTCTGCCGGCGCTCGTAGCCGACTTCCCGCAGGAGCCTGCGATCGGAAACGTGCTCGTTTCCGCGAAACTCGATCGACTCGACCCGGTATTTCGGCCGCAGTTCGAAGAGGAGATTGACCGATCCGTCGTCGAGGAACTCGCGCTTGACTTCGATGTATTCGAATAGCCCGGTGCGGTACAGCGCGCGGATGTCGCGGTCGATGGTGATCTCATCGTACTCCATCCCCTCGCGTAAGCGCATGTTGGCCCGAATCAGTTCCCGGTTCACGTTCTCCAGTTCGATGAATTCGATATCGATCGAGCGGATCGGGCGCTGCGGCTGGTTCTGCCCCTGGGCCGCATTCTCCGGCCATGCCAGCATAGCCAGAAGGAGAAACAAGAACGGAAGAACGCGAAACATGCGAGTCAGGCGCTCAGTCGGGTTGGGCGATAAAATTTTCAAACCGGGTGATTTCCTTGATAAAAGTCAATTTGGCCAGTCCCACGGGCCCGTTCCGCTGCTTGGCCACAATCAGATCGGCCCGGTCGGTGGCGACCGAGGTCTCCTCGGTCGCGTCCTTGGGACGCGCCAGCAGCAACACGACATCGGCGTCCTGTTCGATGGCTCCCGATTCGCGCAGATCGGAGAGGCGGGGCTGCCGCCGCTCCCGTTCCGATTCTCGGTTCAACTGCCCCAGAACGATCACGGGCAGGTCGAGTTCCTTGGCCATCGCCTTCAGCCCGCGCGAAATTTCGGCGATCTGTTGCTCGCGCTGCACACTGTTGTCCAAACCGGAAATGAGCTGCAAATAATCAATGATGATCAGGCCGAGGTTGCGCTGAGCCGACAGGCGGCGGGCCTTGGCGCGCAGCTCCAGAATCGTGAGGTGTCCCGAGTCGTCGATCCAGAGGGGCGCCTTGCTCAACTCGTCGGCCGCCTCCAGCAGCGCCTGTTTTTCTTGCGACGAACTGATCCCGTCGCGCAACCGTACCAGACTCACCCGCGCCAACCCGCACATCATGCGCATGGCCAATTGCTGACTGCTCATCTCCAGGCTGAAAATCAGAGTCGGGACCGGCTTCCGGTCCTTCCGGGCAAGCACGGCCGCCTCGGCCATATTCAGGGCCAAACTTGTTTTCCCCATGGAAGGCCGAGCCGCGATGACGATCATTTCCTGGGAGTGAAACCCGTTCGTCATCTTGTCGAGATCCGTGAATCCCGAGGCGATGCCGCTCAATTCACCGCGCCGTTCCAGGAGCTTTTGAACCAGCGTGTATGCTTCACGTACCGATTCCTTGATCGGCTTGGAAACATCGGAGATCCGGTCCTCGCTGATCTTGAAAACCTCCTGTTCAACCTCTTCCAGGAAGTTTTCCAGTCCGCCTTCAAACCCGAAACACCGCTCCACCGTGGTGGTCGATGTCCGGATCAATCGCCTAAGCAAGTACTTTTCCCGGACGATTTCGAGAAAATGGTTGGCGTGGGCGGTGGTCTCAACCCGGTTGGTGATCTGGTTGATAAAGGTGAACCCGCCGATCTCCTCGAAATGCCCCCGGTTCTTGAGTTCCTCCGCCAGCATGATTTCATCCACCGCCGCCCGGCGCTCGTTCATCGCCAGCAACGCCTCGAACAGGATCTGATGAGCGGGCACATAGAAAGCCTCGGAGGTCAAGCGAGCCTCCATGCACCGGCTGAGAACATCGGGGCCATCCAGAATGCAACAGGCCAGAACCCCTTCCTCGGCTTCCACGCTGTGCGGAAACACGCGACCGGATACGGGCAGGTTGTCCCCGCGACTGTTGGCGGAGATCTCACCCGCTTTCCGTCGTCTCCCGGAGCCCGCCGGGGTGCCTTGATTCCTGGGGGACATGGGAGGCGCGCTCAGCGGATCAAGCGCTTCAGGAATCTTCCGGCGCTTCCTCCGAATCGACGATGGCGTTTTCCGAAACGATCTCGAACTCGACCTCCACCGACACCTCGGGATGCACCCGAACCGTCGCGGCATGCCGGCCCAGTTCTTTGATCGGGGCGGGCAGATGGACCCGGCGACGGTCGATTTCAATCCCGGCCTCGGTCAGCTTCTCGTGGACGTGAAGGGCCGTGACAGCTCCGTACATCCTCCCCCCCTCGCCCGTCTTGACGGCGATGGCAGGACGCGCCACCCGCAAACGCTCCGCCAGCTCGTTGGCCGCGCTCAATTCGCGCTCCTCGCGGATCCGGCGGGCCTTGCGCAGAGCCTCCACCTGCTTGCGATTGGCCCTGTTCAACGGAATCGCGATGTTGCGCGGAAGCAGAAAATTGCGGGCGTAACCCGCTTTGACGCGAACTTGTTCGCCCTCGGCGCCCAGTTTTTCAACCGGACGGGTCAACAGAACTTCAGTGTATGCCATGATGCTTGATTGAATGAATTCGAAATTGAATCAGAACGGAACGTCGTCCTCCTCGATATCCTGCTTCTTTCCCTCCGCCGGCGCCGCCCCCTCCGAAGAGCGGTTACCGGCATTGCGGGCGGGGGGCGAGTTCTCCTCGTACTGAGTGCGACCACCGCCGCCTTCCGAACCACTGGAATCGTGATCCCCGCGGCTGCCGAGGAACTGAAAGTTCTCACAGACGACCCCCATCCGGCTCCTTTTTTCGCCGGTGTTCTTGTCTTCCCACTGGTCCAGCTTCAAGCGGCCTTCCACCAGGATGGACCGCCCCTTGGCCATGTACTTCGAGATGATCTCCGCCGGCTTGCCAAACGAATCGATATCGACAAAGGTCGTTTCCTCCCGTTTTTCACCGTCCTGGGTGGTGTAAGTCCGGTTGACCGCGAGACCAAAACGACAGATCGACGTGCCGGACGGCGTGACCCGCAAATCAGGGTCACGTGTCAAGTTGCCAATCAGGATTACTTTGTTGAAATTCGCCATGGATTAATTGGGGTTCAAAGTTGGGGTGCGGTTGAACGCTCAGTCGATCACCCGTTCGACGAGTACCCGGTCGATCGCCTTGTTCAGGCGGACCCGATCCTGCAAGGCTGCCGGCTTCAGGCCGGCTGCCGAAAATTCGATTTGAACGTAGTTGCCCGAGGCGAAGCGCCGGTCGGGAGTCCGGGCGAAATCCAATGTGCCCAAATGGCTCACTTCGCCAATCTCACCCTGCAGTGCCTCGATTTCTCCCTTGAGAGTCTCGGCCAGATCTTCCGCTGACTCCTCACGACCCCTCAGGTCAAGGATCGCCGTAGCCCGGTATTTCCGTTTTTCCGCTGTTTTCATCTTTGGTTTCTTGTTCCGATTGTCGAGTTGTTTCCTTCACGGCGGCCCCATCGTCCGGCTTTCCGGGACGTCGATTGACCCGATTCATAGCCGATTGCGGACCGCTGTCAATTAAGAGCTTGATCCCCTCCAGAAAGCCGGGCGTTTCGCTTTCCAATACCTTGAGTTCCTCGGTTCGCCAGCGTCCGAGGACAAAATCCTTCATGTCGATCCACGGCGGTGCTTTCGGACCGATGCCCACACGAAAACGCACGAACTCGTCCGGAAAGTACCGCAGAATATCCGCGATCCCGTTGTGTCCGCCCGCGCTGCCGCCCACTGAAATTTTCGCACGCCCCAAGGGCAGATTGATTTCGTCGTACACCACCGCCAACTCCGAGAGCGACAGCTTGTGAAAAGCGAAGAACTCCCGCAGGCACGATCCGCTGCGGTTGACGTAGGCCTGGGGTTTGAGCAGAAACAGCTTTCTCCCCCGTCGCTCGTGGGTCGCGTACAGGACATCCGATTTCCGGTCCTTCGCCCACCGACAGTCGAACTCGGTCGCCAGGGCGTCGAGCAACACGAACCCGGCGTTGTGCCGGGTGTTCTCGTACTCCAGCCCGGGATTTCCCAGACCAGCCACCACGGATACCGGCATAATCAATAACAGCAGGTAGCGGAAGCCACGACATCAGGCGTCCTTCGATTCCTCGTCCTTCTCCGGCTCCCCCTCCGCTTCGCCGGCCTCCTCGGCGGTTGCAGCGGCGGGCTCGGTACCCACGCGGGAAGCCATACAGGCCACGACCACCTGGTCTTCGTCGGCCAGGTACTCGACTCCCTCCAACCGCGGAAGCTCCTTGACGTGAATGGCTTGATCGACGTCAAGGTCGCTGACGTCCACTTCGATAAAGCCCGGCAGATCCTTCGGCAGGCAGCGGACATCCACCGAGTGGAGAACCACTTCGAGCACGCCGCCGCCGATTTTCACGCCGGTCGCCTCGCCGTTCAAGTGGATCGTCACATGCGTGTCCATCTTCTCGGTGGAGGACACTTCATGAAAATCGATATGGAGCACCCGGTCGGTAACCGGATCGGTCTGCGTCTCCTGAATGACCGACAATGTGGACCCCTTGCCCTCCTCCTTGAGCTGCACCAGCGAAGCCGCCCCGGCCGCGCGTCTGATCATGCGGCTGTACTCCGATTGACTCACCGCGATACTCCGCGCGTTCGAGCTCTTGCCGTAAACCACGCAGGGAATCAATCCCTCTTTGCGCATCCGCCCACACGGCCCACGACCGAAAAGTTCCCTTGCTTTAACGTTGAGATGAATCTGCTCTGTCATAACTGCTGCTGGAAAAAGGAAAATCGACAAACCCAACACCGGTCCTGGAGACGGTGAAAAAGACAAGATCGTAGGCCCGCGGCACGCGAAAGCAATCAAAAGTTTGAGCTCTCCCCGGATTTTTTTCGGGAATGGATTGACATCCCCCGCGTCAATCCTGTTTGCTCCCTTCTTTACCAATCCGGCCGTGTCGCCGGAGAACACCTGGCCACCTCCGTCCGCGGAAACCAGCACACCTCTCCCGGCACAACTCCCGTTCTTTTTCAGCGTTATACGCTACCTTGCCCGGTAGCTCAGTGGTAGAGCAGGTGACTGTTAATCACTTGGTCGTAGGTTCGAATCCTACCCGGGCAGCC
>SLOW01000259.1 GCA_007132315.1 Opitutales bacterium | reverse complement strand
GGGTTGTTGTTGCCATCCAGAATCACCACCGCGTTGCTGTCGAAACGCAGGTAGCTGCCGTCCGCCCGGCGAATGGGCGCCTTGGTGCGCACCACCACGGCACGGACCACTTCGCCCTTCTTGACGTTGGCGTCGGTGACGCTGTCCTTGATATTGACCACGACGATGTCTCCCACCCCCGCGGTCATTTTCAATTGACCGAGGCGGCGGATCATCTTCGCGCGCCGGGCGCCGGTATTGTCCGCGACATGTAAGCTGCTGAGAAGTTGTATCATGACGGATTTTTCCTTTCTGGAATCAGGAAGCCTCCCCCGCTTCGGCGCCCGAAGGCACGGCCCCCCCCGGAGCGCTTTCGACGACCCGGAGGATGCGCCAACGCTTCAGCTTGCTCAGTGGGCGGGTTTCCATGATCTCCACCTTGTCGCCCGGCTTGGACGCGCTGTTCTCGTCGTGGGCGTGCACCACCGTCTTGCGGTTGATCGTCTTGCGGTAGCGCGGGTGGGGAATCTTGTACGGAATCGTCACTTTGACGGACTTGTCGCCCGAGCTGCTGGTAACGGTGCCGGTGTAGGATTTACGCTTGTTGCGCGTCTGTTCACTCATAGTGGTCAATGGTTGATTGGCGTCAGGCGGCGGGACTCGCCTTTTTCTTCCGGGCCAGAACCGTCTGGCAGCGCGCGATATCGCGCCGCAGCAGACGAATTTCATGGGTTTTCTCGAGTTGGCCGGCTTGTTTGCGCAACCGCAGATCCAGCAATTCGTCGCGCGAATCGCGGAGTTTCTTGCCGATTTCCTCGATGGACAATTCGTTGATTTCCGATGCTTTCATGGATGATTATCCGGGTTGGGCCTTCAGGCTTCGCGGGCGATGAACCGGCAGCGGAAGGGCAGCTTCGTGTCGGCCAGCCGCAGCGACTCCTTGGCCACGGTGGGAGAGACGCCGGAGACTTCGAACAACACCGTGCCGGGCCGCACCACGGCCACCCAGAATTCCACGCCGCCTTTGCCTTTCCCCATGCGGGTCTCGGCCGGTTTCTTGCTGACCGGTTTGTGCGGAAACACCCGAATCCACACTTTTCCCTTACGTTTCATATTGCGGGTGATGGCAACACGGGCGGCTTCAATCTGCGAGGCGGTCATCCAACCGCGTCCCAGGGACTGAATACCGAATTCGCCGAAGGACAAGGCATTGCCCCGAGTGGCGTTCCCGGCGCGGCTGCCGCGGTGGACCTTGCGGTATTTGGTTCTGCTTGGAAGTAGTGGCATGGCTCAATCAGGCTGGCGTTCTCTGCTGGTCGTTAACGTGTTTTCAATTATTGGAGTCGCCGTCGGCGCCGGGAACGCACACCCAGCACTTCACGCCGATGATCCCGTACATGGTGCGGCCTTCGGCAAAGCCGTAATCGATCTCCTCGCGCAGGGTGTGCAGGGGCACGCTGCCGAAGCGCTGCGATTCGGTTCGGGCGATATCGGCGCCGCCGAGGCGTCCTGACACCTGAATGCGAATCCCCGCCGCGCCCAGACTCACAGCGATCTGCACGGCCTTCTTCATGGCGCGCCGAAAGGAAATGCGGCGCTCAAGCTGGAGGGCGACACTCTCGGCCACCAACTGCGCGTCCAGTTCCGGCTTCTTCACCTCCTGGATATCCAGCAGGATGTCGCGGCCGGTGATCTTGGCCAGGTCTTCCTTGATTTTCTCCAGTTCCTGGCCTTTGCGCCCGATCACGATGCCGGGGCGCGCGGTGAAGATCTTCACCCGCACCCGGTTGGAGGCGCGCTCGATCAGGATCCGGGGAACCGCGGCGAAGCGAAGCTTCTCGTGGAGGCGATCGCGGATCAACTCATCCTCCCGCAGGAGCAGGCCGAAATTCTTCTTGTCCGAATACCAGCGCGATTGCCAGGCCCGGTTGATAGGGAGACGAAAACCGATTGGATTTACTTTTTGGCCCATGGGAAATTACTTGGTTGCCGGTTCATCGCTCAGCACGATCCGGATGTGACTGGTCCGTTTACGATATGGTTTGGCCATTCCGCGGGCGCCGGCGCGGAAACGGCGAAAAGCCGGCCCCTGCTCGACGACGGCCTTCTTCACGATGAGGTCGTCCGAGGACAAATTGTTGTTGTTTTCGGCGTTCGCTATGGCAGACTTCAGTGTCTTCGCCACCAGGCGCGCCGACTTGCGGGGGATAAAGGATAACATCTCCAGCGCGCCCGCCGCGTTGCGCCCCTGGATTTCCAGGACGATTTCCCGAACCTTCTTCGGCGACATTCGGGCGTATTTGGTTAACGATTGGATTTCCATGTTCGTGATAGAGGTTACTGCTGGACGGTTTTGACGCGTACCGCGTCACCGGTCTGGATAAGTTGATCGGGAAAGATTCCGACAATGATGGCAGCCGCGACGTGTTCGCGCACTTCCACCAGAAGAATTTCAGCCACCGCTTCGCCGTCGCGAGTCACCCGGCAAACCATGCCCGGACGATATCCCGCGTCGGCTCCGGCCGGAAGCATGACCAAGTCGGTGACTTCGGTCGAGACGATGTCGTGAACGCGGGTCGGATGCACGGCGCTCGAATCGACTCCGACAAAGGCCGGATGTTCGTAGGCCCGCGTCTCCTGCTCCGCGCCGGCCGGTTCCGCGCAAAGGAACCCCGCCGTCGCCAGGCAACCACACAGGGTTCGCGCGGCCAGGCCCGCCTTCCCGGGGGGGAAGGAGCGCGCGGCGCGGAAAACTCTGTTGGTTTGGAACGGCATCGGACTATCGGGCGGGCGGGTTATTTCTTGGTGTGGGAACCGTGTCCCTTGAAGGTACGGGTCAGCGCGAATTCGCCGAGTTTGTGCCCGACCATGTTCTCGGTCACGTACACCGGCACAAAAGACTTGCCGTTGTGGACATTAAACGTGACGCCGACAAAGTCGGGCGTGATTGTCGATCGGCGCGACCAGGTTTGAACCGGTTTGCGGGCGCCACCTTTCTGCGCCTCCTCGATTTTGTCCTGGAGGGAGGGATCGACGTAGAATCCTTTTTTGATCGAACGTGCCATAACCTTATTTGTTCTTCACTTTGGTTCCGTCCCGGCGCACCAGGATGAAGGCGTTGGACGGCTTCGAGCGCCGGCGGGTCGGGTACCCCTTGGCGAGCTGGCCCCAGGGAGAGACGGGGTGTCCGCCGCCCGAGGTCCGGCCTTCACCGCCGCCCATCGGGTGGTCGATCGGGTTCATCGCCACGCCGCGCACGCGCGGCCGGCGCCCCTTCCAGCGACGACGTCCGGCTTTGCCTTCGATGACGTTGCCGTGTTCGTGGTTGCCGACTTCACCGATGGTCGCCCGGCAGGCCGCATGGATGATCCGGATTTCTCCGGAAGGCAATTTCACTGTGGCACGGTTGCCATCGACCGAAACCAGTTGCGCCGTCATCCCGGCCGAGCGGGCTATTTGGGCGCCTTTGCCCGGAATCATCTCGATGGCGTGAATCTTGGTTGAGGGCGGGATCACGCGCAGCGGCATGCAGTTGCCGGAATCGAACGCCGCCTTTTCCGAGGTAATCAGCGTGTCACCCACCGCAACTCCGCGCGGGGCGAGGATGTAGCGTTTTTCTCCGTCACGGTACGCCAGCAGGGCGATATTCGCGGAGCGGTTGGGATCGTGTTCGATAGTCTGTACCCGGGCGGGGATATCGAGTTTCTCGCGCCGAAAATCGATCCGACGATAGAGCCGCTTGTGACCCGCGCCGCGTCGGCGCGAGGTGATGCGTCCGTAGGCGTTGCGTCCTCCCGACTTTTTGGTCGATTTGGCGAGGCGCTTCTCCGGCCGCTTGTCCGCCAGGTCCGGCTGCTTGCTCAACAACAGGAAGCGCTGAGTCGGCGTGTGTGGTCTGAATTTCTTGAGAGGCATGGTCGTTATTCTCCTTCGCGGGTCTCGACAACCCTTACACGATCTCGATCTTGTCGCCTTCCTGAAGCGTCACGATCGCCTTTTTCATTCCGCTCTTGCGGCCCATGCGCCCGGTGCGCATGTTGCGCGAGACGCGCGGCTTGGTGCGCAGAACGTTGACGCGTCGAACGGTGACCTTGAACACCTTTTCAACGGCGTTCTTGATGGAAATCCTGTCGGCACTGTCGAACACCTCGAAGGTGTACTGGCCGGTATTGGCTGAAAGCTGGGTCGATTTTTCGGTCAACCGCAGCGCCTTGATCACTTGATCGGGCGACTTCATGATTCGTTTCCTCCGTTGATTCGCTTCAGGAGACGCTCCAGAGCTTTTTCGGAAATCA
Source organism: Opitutales bacterium (assembly GCA_007132315.1). GTDB lineage: Bacteria > Verrucomicrobiota > Verrucomicrobiia > Opitutales > T3Sed10-336 > SLOW01. The sequence goes on along the minus strand of SLOW01000259.1, from coordinate 28,041 downwards.
GGATGTTCTGGTAGAGGGCGAGATCGTAGGTGTTCAGCGTGTCGGCTTCCTGAAACTGAGCCCGGGCGATGTTGCGCCCGCCCATGACGGTCTCGTCGGTGAACGAATCGTCCACCAGCAGCAAACGTCCCTTTGGTACGATGCGGTCCAGCGTCCCGGCCAGAACCTTCGTCTTCGCGGGAGACACCCGAAACTCTTCGATCACGTGGAGGCCGCCTCCGCTGGCCAGATCGTAAAACGCGCGCCGCAGGGCGAGGCTCTTGACCCTGCGATTCACCTTCTTGGAGTAATCGCGGGTCCGGGGTCCGAAGACCGTGCCGCCGCCAACCCAAATGGGCGATCGCCGGCTCCCGGCCCGGGCGTTGCCTGTCCCCTTTTGGCGCCAGGGCTTTTTGCCGCCCCCGCTGACTTCGCCGCGGGTCTTGGTGTTGGCATCGCCCTGGCGGGCATTCGCCCGCATCGCGGTGACCACGTCCTTGACCGCCTGTTGTCCCGTTCCTCCCTCAAACGAGGGAATTCCGGGGAAATCTTTCTCCTGGCTCGACGAGCCATCCGCTGTGTAAACCTTTAACTTCATCGATCAACTCTCTCGGTTATGCGGCCTGGGCCTTGCGGGTTTTCTTGGCCGCGCGCACCAGAACGGTGTCGCCGTTGGCTCCCGGAACGTTGCCGCGGATCAGCAGAAGGTTCTTCTCGGCATCGATTTTCAACACTTTGAGATTTTGCACGGTGCGGCGCACCGCCCCCATGTGTCCGGGCATCTTCTGATTCTTAAAGACATGTCCCGGTGTCTGACAGAGACCGATCGAACCGATCCGCCGGTGGGTCATCGAACCGTGGCTGGCCGGACCGCCCCGTGTCCGGAACCGCTTCATCACCCCCTGGAATCCCTTGCCCTTGGTGGTGCCCACCACGTCGATCAATTCACCCTCACTGAACAGGGAGACGTTGAGGACGTCCCCTTCCTTCTGCTCCGGAGCTTCTCCGAGCCGGATTTCCTGCAGACGTGAAACCGGGTCGACGCCGACCTTGCGAATGTGGCCGAGTTTGCCCTTGGTCAGGCGTGATTCCTTTTGCGGCGAAAACCCGATCTGGATTGCGTGGTAACCGTCCCGCTCCGGATTCTTTACCTGGACAACCGGACATGGTCCGGCCTGGATCACAGTGACCGGAACCAGCTGGTTGTCACTGTCGTAGATCTGGGTCATACCCAGTTTCTTACCCAATAGTGCTAATTTCATGACTGCTAAGCGGTAGGTGGGAGCGAGGCTCCCGTTTATACTTTTAACAACCTACGTTAGTCGCTGTATGTATTGTTCTATACTCTCGTGTATTGCTTAAATTCCGGACTCCAAACAACGGTTGGCGCTCAGACGTTGATGGTGATGTCCACCCCGGCCGGCAGGTTGAGCTTCTTGAGCTCATCGACCGTCTGTGCGGTGGGATCGAGGATATCGATCAGGCGCTTGTGGGTGCGCATTTCGAATTGGTCCATCGATTTCTTGTCCACGTGCGGGGAGCGATTGACCGTGTACTTCACGATCCGGATCGGCAACGGAACCGGGCCGGAGACCCGCGCGCCGGAACGCTTCGCGGTTTCGACAATATCCGAAGCGGACTGGTCGATGACCCGGTAATCGTAACCTCTGAGTTTAATTCGTATCTTTTGATCGCTCATGACACACCTGTTACGTTCTCGCGGGAGCGCGAGAGGAGGTTTCCACGATGTTCGCCAGAAGGCTCGCGGGAACCTGTTCAAAATGGGAGGGTTCCATGGAATAGCTGGCCCGGCCCTTGCTGAGCGACCGGACGTCTGTGGCGTAACCGAACATGGTCTCCAGCGGAACCTGGGCGTTGATGATGCACACGTTGCCTTTGCTGCCCATTTCCTGAATCCGGCCGCGGCGGCGGTTCAGGTCGCCCATAATGTCGCCCTGGTATTCCTCGGGCGTGGTGACCTCGACTTTCATGATCGGTTCGAGGAGGATCGGGCCGGCCTTTTTCATCGCTTCACGGAAGGCGAAGATGCCGGCCATCTTGAAGGCCATTTCCGAAGAATCGACCTCGTGGAAACTGCCGTCGTAGATCTCGACCTTGTAGTCGATGACCGGATAACCCGCGACCACCCCGTTGTGGGAGGCTTCGGTGATTCCTTCCATGGTGGGCTTGATGAACTCCTTCGGGATCACGCCGCCGACGATCTTGTTGAGAATTTCGGGGCCCTTGCCGGACTCGTTGGGCTCCACCCGGATCACACAGTGACCGTATTGCCCGCGGCCGCCGGACTGACGGATGAACTTGCCTTCGGCATCGGCCTTGCCGGTAATGGTTTCGCGGTAGGCGATCTGCGGTTTGCCCGCATCGGCTTCCACCTTGAATTCGCGGAACAGGCGGTCGCGGATGATTTCGAGGTGAAGCTCGCCCATCCCGGCGATAATGGTCTGACCGGTTTCCTCGTTCGAGCTGACCACAAACGTCGGGTCCTCCTCGGCCAGACGCTGCAAGCCGTTCGACATCTTTTCCTGGTCGGCCTTGGTTTTCGGCTCGATGGACATTGAAATGACCGGTTGCGGGAAAGAGGGCGGCTCCAGGCGAATGTCGAGCCCCTGGGAAGCCAGGGTGTCCCCGGTGGAGACATCCTTGATCCCGATCACGGCACAGATATCCCCGGCGTACACCACATCGACGTCCTCGCGGGCGTTCGACTTCATCAGCATCAAGCGGCTGACCCGCTCCTTTCTTCGGGTGCGCGGGTTGTACACTTCGTCGCCCTTCTTGAGGGTTCCGCTGTACACGCGCACAAAAACCAGTTTGCCGACGTACGGATCGCTCGCCAGTTTGAACGCGAGAAGGGCGGTCTTGCCGGAATCCTCCGGACGGATGGAGACCGTTTCATCTTCCGAATCGGTGCCTTCCACCGGCGGCATATCGACCGGCGAGGGCAGGTAATTGACGACGGCGTCCAGAACCCGCTGCACGCCCTTGTTTTTGAAGGCGGATCCGGGAATCACCCCCACAAAATCGAGCGAAATCGTCGCTTTGCGGATCGCGGTCTTGAGTTCGTCTTCCGTGAATTCGGCGCCATCCAAGTACTTTTCGGCAATGACGTCGTCGTAATCGGAAATCGCTTCGATCAGCGCCTCGCGGTACTTGCGCGCCTGGTCCTTCAGGTCGTCGGGGATCTCCTTAATGTCGTACTTGACGCCGAGCGGATCACTCTCGTCGTAGTAGTAGGCCTGCATGGTGACGAGGTCGACGAGGCCTTTGAAATTCTCTTCCGCGCCGATCGGGAGATAGAGCGGATGGGCGTTGGCTCCGAGTTTCTCCCGCATATCGTTGACGGCACCGAGGAAGTCGGCGCCGACACGGTCCATCTTGTTGACGAGCGCAATGCGGGGAACCCGGTATTTGTCCGCCTGCCGCCATACGGTTTCCGACTGGGGCTGAACGCCAGCCACGGCGCAGAACACCGCAACGGCTCCATCGAGCACCCGCAGGGAACGCTCCACCTCGGCGGTGAAATCGACGTGTCCCGGCGTATCGATGATGTTGATCTGGTGTTTGATGTCGGCATAGGGACCGGTGGCGTTGGTCCAACTACACGAAATCGCGGCCGAAGTGATGGTGATACCGCGTTCCCGCTCCTGCTCCATCCAGTCGGTCACGGCGTTGCCATCGTGCACCTCACCGATCTTGTGTACCACCCCGGTATAGTAGAGGATACGCTCGGTGGTCGTGGTTTTTCCCGCGTCGATGTGCGCCGCAATCCCGATGTTGCGGGTAAACTCCATCGGGTAGGTACGCGCCTTGCAGTTGGCCGCGGAAATCTCGTGTTGTTTGACGGAACTCGGCATAATCTGACTACCAGCGTAAATGCGCGAACGCGCGGTTGGCCTGCGCCATGCGATGGGTGTCCTCCCGCTTCTTGACGACGGCGCCGGTGTTATTGTAAGCATCGACAATCTCGTCCGCCAGCGCTTCGCGCATGGGCAAACCCTTGCGACCGCGAGCGGACGCGATGATCCACCGGAAGGCGACGCTCTGCTGCCGCTCAAAAGGAACTTCCACCGGAACCTGATAGGTCGCGCCGCCGACACGGCGGCTCTTGACCTCGAGGCGGGGGCGGATGTTTTCCATGGCGCCCAGCATGAGATCGACCGGATCTCCCTTGGCGAGTTTCTCACTCACCCGCTCGAACGCACCATAGACAATGCGCTGGGCTGTGGATTTCTTCCCGTCAACCATGATCATGTTGATGAGCTGCGTCACCAACGTGCTGTTGTAACGGGAATCGGGAATGATCGGCCTGCGACCGGCTCTGCGACGACGTGACATGATCGTTTACTTTTTCTTGGGACGTTTGACTCCGTATTTCGAACGGCTGCGGCGGCGCTTGTCCACCCCCTGGGTGTCCAGTGCGCCCCGGACGATGTGATACCGTACACCGGGCAAATCCTTGACCCGTCCCCCGCGCACCAGCACGATGCTGTGTTCCTGCAGGTTGTGCCCTTCGTCCGGAATATAGGAAATCACCTCGACCCCGTTGGTCAGGCGTACCTTGGCGACTTTGCGGATCGCGGAATTCGGTTTCTTCGGCGTACGCGTCATCACCTGGACACAAACGCCCCGGCGGAACGGATTTTGGTCCAGTGCCGGTGATTTTGTCTTGGTTTTGACGGCCTTGCGGCCTTTGCGTACGAGTTGGTTGATCGTGGGCATGCCAGAATCGTGTTACGGTTAATCGGTGAAAAGAGACCAAAATGAGGAGCCGTCCAACGACGGGCAAGTCATTTTTTGCGGAATTTGACAGTTTTTCAAACGGGAAGCGTTTTGCGCGGAGCCTGCGACCCGTCAACCGGCTTCGCAAAGGGTCCGCGCATTTCCCGTCCGGAATTCCGACGCGGTGCGTGAAACGGATAAAGGTGACCGCCGCCGGGGCCGGACGCAAGCCCGGATCGAAAAAAGTCATCAATACTTCCTCAAGTGAACGGGTCCGGCGGGGGCGCGTCGCCGGAAAGCGGCACACGCCGGGCGTCGGGCAGTTGGTTGCGAAACCAGGTGCGTTGCTTCTTGACCAGCTTCCACGTGTTGGCCGCGATCCGCTCCGCCAGCTCATTTCGCCCACCCGCTTCTGAGCCGCGCAGCCAGGCGATGGTTTCCCGGTAGCCGATGGCCCGGGCGGCCGCGGGGTTGTTCCCGATGCCGCGATCGAGCAGACGGCGGACCTCCTCGATCAAGCCCGTCTCGACCATCCGGAAGGCCCGTTCGCGCACCCGCTTCCTCAACTCCTCGTCGTCCCGGTCGATCAGAGAAATTCGCTTGTCGTACCCGGCGAAAGGCAGCGGCAACCTCCGGAACGCCTCGCGCTGCTCCCGCAGGGTCTTCCCCGACGCCAGGCAACGCTCCAGGGCGCGGCTCACGCGCCGGGGATTGACCGGGTCCAGCCCATCCAGCCCGTCCGGATTGAGCCGGCGCAATTCCGCCAGCTGGCCGGCCGTCCCCGCCCGCCGCCGTATCTCCTCGGCTCGCGTTCGTGCGGACGCATCCACCGTCACCTCGTCCACCACCGGACGCAGAAAGCTCATCAGGTAAAATCCGCTGCCGCCGACAATCAACGGCCGTCTCCCCAGTTCCAGGATGGATGCGACCACCCGAACCGCCTCGTGCGCGTAGCGCCCGACGTCGAACGCGCGATCCACCGGGGCGACATCGATCAGGTGGTGCGGAATCCGACGACGCTCTGCCTCAGAGGGCTTCGCCGTTCCGATATCCATCCCCCGGTAAAACAGCATTGCGTCGCACGACACGATCTCGGCCCCGTTCCGCTCGGCCCAATCCAGGGCCAGCGCCGTCTTTCCGGCTGCGGTACAGCCGCTCAACAAGTAGAGGACCGGTTTCATAACGGAACATTCAATAATACAATCAAGCCGCAATCCAACCCCATTCGTTCATTTGGTATCTTGGCATCGGGCGGGTTCCTCCGTGCAAGCGCCAACGCGGCCAGCTCCACCTTACCGGTGCGCGCCACGAATTTCCCTGCTTTCAAGACGTTTTCCCATAGACATTTCCCGTCGGGGCGGTTGAATCGTACCCATGGCAAATTCCAATTCAGACGTCCGCTTGGGCATCATCGGTATCGGCAACATGGGCTCCACCCATGCGCGCAATGTACTGGACGGAAAAATCCCACGCTGTCGGCTCACGGCGATTTGTGACGCGGTCGAGAGCAACCGCGACCGGGTTCCGGAGGCGAAAGCGTTTTCCGATCCCTCGGAAATGCTGCGGTCGGGAGAAATCGATGCCGTGTTGATCGCCACCCCCCACTACTCACACACCACCCTGGGCATCGAAGCCCTGGAAGCGGGTCTGCACGTGCTGGTCGAGAAACCGATCTCCGTGCACAAGGCTGATTGCGAACGGTTGATCGCCGCCCACCGCGGCGGCCCAAAGCAGGTTTTCGCCGCGATGTTCAACCAGCGGACCGACCCCCACTACCGCAAGGTGCGCCAGCTGATCCGGGACGGTGAACTCGGCGCGATCCGCCGGGTAAACTGGATCATCACAAAATGGTTCCGCACGGAAATGTACTACGCTTCGGGCGGGTGGCGGGCGACCTGGAAGGGCGAGGGCGGCGGCGTCCTGCTCAATCAATGCCCCCACCAGCTCGACCTGTTCCAATGGATGTTCGGGATGCCGCAAAAAGTCCGCGCCTTCTGCGGCTTCGGCCGCCACCACGACATCGAGGTCGAGGACGAGGTCACCGCCTACCTGGAATACGCCGACGGCGCCAACGGCATCTTCATCACCAGCACGGGCGAAGCACCCGGCACCAACCGCCTGGAAATCACGGGCGAGCGCGGCCGATTGGTGGTCGAAGAGGACCGGCTCAGTTTTCTGCGCAATGAAACCCCCATGACGGAATTCAGCCGCCGGTCCGAGTTTAGTTTCGGCAGGCCGCCGGTGTGGGATGTCAATATCCCCGTGCGCGGGCACGGGGGGCAGCACAACGAAATCCTCAAAAATTTCGTGGACGCCATCGTCGACGGAACCGAACTCATCGCCCCGGCCGCCGAGGGAATCCATTCCGTGGAACTGGCCAACGCCATTCTCCTGTCCGCGTTCCGCGACGCTAGCGTCGAGCTGCCCATCGAAGGCGCCGAGTACGAGTCAGCCCTGCGCGAGCGCATCGAAAACTCCACGTTTCAAAAAAAGGAAGTCCGCCGGGTCGAGGAAGACTTGTCCAACTCCTTCAACACCTGACCCCGCCAGCCGCTCTCACCCCGACCTCCCGACCGACACGACCTATGAAAATCGAGCAAATCGCGCTTCAGACCTACACCATCCGCAACGCCCTCAAGACACCGGCCGATATCGCCGCCTCCCTCAAGAAAGTCGCCGCCATCGGCTACCGTGCCATTCAGGTAAGCGGTATGGGGCCGATCGACGAAAAGGAACTCGTTTCCATCACCGACGGCGAAGGCCTCCGCATATGCGCCACCCACGAACCGTCCGGCACCATTCTCGACGAGCCGGAAAAAGTCGTGGATCGCCTGCGCGCCCTGGGCTGCGAGATCACCGCGTATCCAGCTCCCAAGGGCATCGACTTCGGATCGGCCGACGCGGTGCACGCCCTGATCGAAAAGCTCAACCGTTCTGGCCGGGGTCCTGCACGAAGCCGGACTGACACTCGCCTACCACAACCACAATCACGAGTTTCGACGCATCGGCGACCGCACCGTATTCGATCTGATATTCGAAAAAACCGATTCCCGTTACCTTCAAGGCGAAATCGACACGTACTGGGTTCAGTACGGAGGAGCCAGTCCGCTAGACTGGTGCCGCAAACTAGCGGGGCGGCTTCCCATCATTCACCTCAAGGACTACCGCGTCACCGAAGAGCGGAAACCCGACTACGCCGAAATCGGCAACGGCAACATCAATTTCCGGCCCATCATCGCCGCCGCCGAGGAAAGCGGCTGCCGATGGTTCGCGGTCGAACAGGACACCTGCCCCGGCGATCCCTTCGACTCCGCACGACAGAGTTTTGAATACATCCTCGATCACCTCTGCGACAATTGATTCGCGGATTTCCCGCGGCCCCGACCCTTTAACAAAACCACTATGAGCACAAAAGACGGCATGAACTACGCCCCCCAGGGCAAACCAGCACCCGTAGTCGAAAAAGGCGAGTTTCCCATCGCCGTGATCGGTCTCGACCACGGGCATATCCACGGACAGTGCAACGGGCTGATCGAAGCCGGCGCGGACCTGCGCTACGTCTATGATCCCGATCCGGCGAAGATCGAAGCGTTCCGCCAGAAATTCCCCACGGTCCAGGTGGCCTCCAGCGAAGAACAGATCCTGGACGACCCCGCCATCAAACTCGTGGCCGCCGCAGCCATCCCCAATCAACGCGGCCCGCTCGGCCTCCGCGTGATGGATTCCGGCAAGGACTATTTCACCGACAAGACACCGTTCACCTCGATGGACCAGCTCGAAGCGGCCCGCAAAAAGGTCGCCGAAACCGGGCGCAAGTACGCCGTGTACTACAGCGAACGGCTGCATGTGGAATGCGCCATCTTCGCCGGGGAACTCATCGAACAGGGCGCCATCGGCCGCGTCCTGCAAGTCGTCGGTTTCGGTCCGCACCGCCTGGGCGACCCGAGCAAACGCCCGGATTGGTTTTATCGCAAAAAGGAGTATGGCGGCATCCTGACCGATATCGGCAGCCACCAGTGCGAACAGTTTCTGCACTACACGGGAGCGACCGACGCCACGATCAATTCAGCCCGGGTCGCCAACTTCAACCACCCGGACTATCCGGAACTGGAAGACTTCGGCGAGGCCTCGCTCGCCGGCGACAACGGTGCCTCCTTCTACTTCCGCGTCGACTGGTTCACGCCCGAAGGCTTGAGCACCTGGGGCGACGGCCGCACGTTTATACTCGGAACCGACGGCTACATCGAATTGCGCAAATACATCGAGATCGCCACCGGCCGCAAAGGCAACCAGCTCTACCTGGTGAACCAGGACGGCGAGCAACACATGGATCTTAACGGAAAGGTTGGTTACCCGTACTTCGGCCAGCTGGTTCTCGATTGCCTGAACCGCACCGAAAACGCCATGACCCAAACCCACGCGTTCAAGGCCGCAGAGCTCTGTCTGCAAGCCCAGGAAAAGGCCGAAGCCGGTTAAGCTCCACACCGCCGGGGAACACGCGTTCGGGGCACCGCCCGCCAGCGAACCGCCCCCCGCGCTCCCCCGACGCCGACAGCCTTTCAGGAAAGTAACGAATTCCGCTTAAATAGCGGGATTTAGGTTGACGAAACATCGAATAATCCGCTTCGATGCCCCTGTTAACAACGCGAAACGCGTTAATAGAACCCTCACTCAAGAACAAATGAACAAATCAGAACTCGTTGAAGCAGTACAGAAGTCACTTGGCGCGGACTCATCCAAAGCCGCCGCCGAACGTTCCGTCGATGCCGTCCTCGAAGGAATCAAGAAAGGCGTCAAGAAAGACAAATCCGTTCAGCTGGCCGGCTTCGGCACCTTCAGTGTGGCCAAGCGGGCCGCCCGCAAAGGCATCAACCCGCGCACGAAGGAACCCATCAAGATCAAAGCTTCCAAAACGGTGAAGTTCAAACCGGGAACCGGCCTCAAGGCGATGGCCTGAGCCGATTTTATCCGATTTAGAATAAATAAGCCCGCAACGAGAACGTTGCGGGTTTTTTCGTTTTCACCAAAGATAGCCGGCTCAATCGCTCGGTCTTTTGTGTGGTGATCGGACGCTCTACCGGAGCGTGGTGTGACGATCCCAGTGTTCTTCGATCTCATCCCGCCGTTGCGTGCTCACATGCCCGCCGAAATCGACGTGCCGGTTCGCCCCCGCTCTCAGCCGAAATAATCGGCGAGAGAGAGCATCAGACGCATGATCAAGTAGAGCACAAAAAGCCCGACCAGCCCGCCCATGATCCAGGCCGCCACCGGACCCACGGAACTCAAGGTCGTGCCCTTATCCTCCGGAACTTCGTTTTCGTCCTCATCGACCCACCCGAACTCGGCGGGTTCGTCGTCGTCTTCTTCCGGCTCGATTTTCATGACGTCCGCTTTATAGGAAATTCCCTGACTCCAGGTAAAGGTAATTCACGCAGACCGTCTCCTCGTGTCCGGTACCTGCGGCGCGGGAGCGCCGCCCTCCGGCAGAAAGTGACCCTCACTCCTCCGGCCGGCCGTGCGACCGCTTGGTCTCGGCGTCGTCCCGGCCGATAATCGACCGCTTTTCCAGCCAGGCGGCTAGCTTCTCCCAGGCGCGGGCGCGGTGGCTGAGGCGATCCTTTTCCTCCCGCCGGAGGGCCGCAAATGTGGCGTTGCGCCCTTCCGGCACGAACAACGGATCGTAGCCGAAACCGGCCGTTCCGGACGCTTCTTCCGCGATCCGGCCCTCACAGCTTCCCTCGAACACGAATTCCTCGGCATCGGGCGAGATCAGCACCAGGCAACAACGAAACCGCGCCGTTCGGCATTCGGGGGACACGCCTTCCAGCTCGCGCAGCAGGCGCGCGTTGTTCTCCGGGTCGGAAGCGTTTTCCCCGGCGTAGCGGGCGGACCGAACACCGGGCGCTCCGGCCAGGGCATCCACTTCCAAGCCGCTGTCGTCCGCCAGCACCCAGCCCCGCCGGCCGGCCCGTTCCCGGAGGGCGCGCGCCTTCAAACGGGCGTTGCCGGCGAAACCGGAGGCGGTTTCGGCAACCGGCGGCATGCCGCCGAGTTCCGCAGCGCCGCGAACGGAGATGCCGGTGAGCCCGCGGTCGGCCAGCAACCGCCGGAACTCCGTTATCTTGTGGTCATTTGAAGTGGCTAAATAGAAGTTCATCCACCTGCATGCTGGAAGGGTACTTAACAAATCCCCGAATCAAACGGTCGTCACCCACCACCGCGTGACGGGTGTTGCGAAGTCGCACGGCCTGGTCGATGCGTTCCGTGCGCAGCCCGCGCACGGAAGCTTTTGCCTTGTCGTCGCCAAACAGAATCGGCGCCTGGTAAACAAACAGGTAATCCAGCGCCGCGTGCTGAATCATACCGCTAAGCAATTGCGAGCCGCCCTCGATAAACACCCCGTCGATTTCTTCCTGGCTGCAGCGGTCCCGGAACGACTGATAGGAAACCAAGGAATTTTCGGCCGAGAGCACCCAGACCCGAATCCCCTCCCGTTCCAGCCGGCGCACGTAACCCGTGCCCGCAAGCTCGGTGGTGACCACGATGGTACGCTCGCGAAACTCATCCGTGTACAGTCGGGGGAACTCCCGCTGGTTCGCCGTGCGCAGCATGCCGTCGAACACCATCCGGACCGGACACCACTCTCGGTCGCCCAGACGGCTGGTCAGGCGCGGCTGGTCGGACAAGACGGTACCGGTCCCCACCGCGACCGCCGGAAACAGGCGCCGCCAGCGCATGACGTCCTCGCGGGCGATCTCCCCGGTGATCCATTTCGACTGCCCGGTGCGACAGGCGATTTTGCCGTCCAGGGTGGTCGCCATCTTGCCCGCGATCAGCGGTTGGCCCGTGTTGATGAGGTGGTTGAAGATGAGATTCAGGTCCTCGCACTCCTCCTGCAGGATGCCGGATTCCACCTGGAGCCCATGCTCTTTCAGCCAGGCCACGCCGCGGCCGTTGTGTTCGGGGTTGGGGTCGAGCGCTCCGACCACCACATTTCTGACACCGCTGTCGCGGATGACCTCCGTGCAAGGCCCGGTGCGACCGGTGGTGCAACAGGGCTCCAACGTGACGTACAGCACTGCGGTATCGGAAATGGGCTCCGAGACCTGAGCCAGTGCTTCCGCTTCGGCGTGCTGCTCACCGGCGCGCCGGTGACAGCCCTCGGCGAGCACTTGACCGTAGTCCACCAGGACGGCGCCAACCATTGGATTGGGATGCGTTTCCCCCCACGCCTGCCGCGCCAGCTCCAGGGCGCGCCCCATCCATTTTTCTTTTTCCGATCGGTTCATTGTCGTGCAATCCGGCAACTGGTTTTGATGGCTAATCCGCTCTTACGAAAGGATTGGTCTTCTTTTCGGCACCGACCGTCGTAACCGGGCCGTGACCTGGGTAAACCGCGGTTTCATTCGGAAGCGTGTAAATCTGTCGCTTGATCGACGCCTCCAACGTGTTCCAATCCCCCCCCGGCAGATCGAAGCGGCCGACACCCCCGCTGAACAGGGCGTCCCCGACAAACGCCGCCTGCAGAACGGGAAAGTAATACAGCACGTTGCCCGGCGCGTGACCGGGTACGTGGCGTGTTTCGATCGTCTGGCCGGCCCATTCCCAGTTTTCCCCGTCCTCCACCCAGCGGGCCACCTTCCCCTGTGCCACCCGCACCCCGGGTGGCATGAAGTCCGCCATCACCTCGGGATGTTCGATCCAGTCGCGGTCGCCCGGATGCGCGATCACGGTGATCCCGTCACCCTGCAGGCGTCCCAGATCGGCGATGTGATCCCAGTGGCCATGGGTCACCAGGATGGCGGTCAAACGCGCCCCGCGTTGTTCCAGCACGCCGGGCAGAACCTCGGCCAAGTCGGGGGGCGCGTCGATGAGCAACGCTTCGCCGGACGGCGCCGTGATCAGGAAAGCGTTGGTTTCAATGGGCCCCGCAGGCAAAACGTCAATTCGCATAAAACCCTCAGCATGAGGAAAACTCGGGCGGTTTCAAACGCAATCCCGCCCGCGGCCGGCTAGGCGTTTGTCGGGCATTGACTGCCGCCCAAGTCCGACGGGTTGCTTGTTCTGAGTAATTTGTACTCCACCGAATCGCGCAGGGCTTCCCAGCTCGCTTCGATGATGTTGTCGCTCACCCCGACCGTCCCCCAGATCTCCTCGCCGTCGCTGGACTCGATCAGCACGCGGATACGCGAATGAGCGCCGCTGCCGCTCTCGAGGATGCGAACCTTGAAGTCGCGCAGCTCGACCGATTTGATCTGGGGATAAAAACGTTCCAGCGCCCGGCGCAGCGCCTGGTCGAGAGCGTCCACCGGTCCGGTCGATTCCGCCACGGTGTGGACGCTCTCGCCGTGGACTTCGATCTTTACCGTCGCCTCCGCGATCAGCGTATCCTCGCCGCCGCGCATTTCCACGATCACGCGATACCCTTTGAGAACGAAAAAGTCCTGCTGCCGTTTCAGCCATTTCGACAGAAGCAGTTGAAAGGAGGCATCCGCCGCTTCGTACTCGTAGCCGCGAAACTCGAGCTGCTTGAGTTCGTCGAGCATCGGTTTGATATCGGCTTCGTTCTCGTCGAGATGAACGCCCAGTTCCTTGGCCTTCATCATGAAACTGCTGCGACCGGACATATCCGATATCAGCACCCGTTGCCGGTTGCCCACCAGGGCGGGGTCCATGTGCTCGTAGCTGCGCGCGACTTTCTGGGCGGCGTTGGCATGCACGCCTCCCTTGTGCGCGAAGGCCGAAGAACCCACGAACGGTTCCTTGATGTTGGCGCGGATATTGGCGAGTTCGTCGAGAAAGAGGGACAACTCCCGCAGCTCAGCGAGGTGGGAACCGCAATGGAGCACGCGGCCCATCTTGAGCGCGAGATTGGGAATGACACTGGTCAGGTTCGCGTTTCCGGTCCTCTCCCCGTAGCCGTTCATCGTCCCCTGCACCATCCTGGCTCCGGCTTCGATGCCGGCCAGCGACGTGGCCACTCCGAGGCCGGAGTCGTTGTGGGTGTGGACGCCCACCCGGCTCTCCGGGAACCGGCGCACGACCTCACCGGTGATCCGCGCGAGTTCATCCACCAACTTTCCCCCGTTGGTATCACAGAGCACCAGCCAGGAGGCGCCACCGCGGACGGCGGCTTCCAGGGTTTTCAGAGCATAGTCGACATCCTCCACATAACCGTCGTAAAAGTGTTCGGCGTCGTACACGACCTCGCGTCCGTTCTCCACCAGGTGCCGCACGGAGTCCTCGATCATGGCGAGGTTTTCCTCCGGCGTGGTGCGGAGGACCTCGGTCACGTGCAAGATCCAGCTCTTGCCGAAGAGGGTCACGACCTCCGTCCCGGCATCGAGCAGCAGCTTGAGCTGGGCGTCCTCGCTCGCCGCAACGTTGGCGCGACGCGTGGAACCAAAGGCGGCCACTTTGGCGTGTTTGAGCCGGAGCGACCGAACGCCCTCGAAGTAAGCCATATCGCGCGGGTTGGAACCCGGCCAACCGCCCTCCACGTAATCGACCCCGAAATGGTCGAGTTTTTCGGTAATCCGGATCTTGTCGGCCACGGAAAAGGAAATCCCTTCTCCCTGGGTGCCGTCGCGCAGAGTGGTGTCGTAGATGATAACGGAGTTGTCGCCGCTCATGGTGCTTGTGGATCCTTCCTTGATGATGGCCGCGCGGCGAACACATCTACGCCGCGCCAAAAGACCAGCATTACGCCATCGTTCGCGCAATTCACAATACTAATTATCTCCACCGTCGTTCCGCCGCGCGGGTGAGCCGATCCGTTTTTCCAACCACCGGTCGATGGTTTCGCTTCCGGGAGCCGACAGCTTCCGGCGCAGCCGGGCCGTATCACAATGGGTCGCCTCCAGGCGCTCCGGCGAATCGAGGCACTCGCACAGTTCCCGGAGCAGTTGCTCGGCGGTGGCCCTGCCCTGGAGGTATTCGGGGTACATCGGTTTCTCCAGCAGCAGATTGGAGATGCCCAGGTAGGGAATCGTGATCAACATCCGGCCCAGCCAGTAAGTCAACGGGGCGACGCGGTAAACGATGGCGCCGGGGATGCCCGCCAGGGCGCAACTCAAGGACATGGTGCCGGAACTGGTCAGGACGGCCTTGCCCCGCACCGGATCCGATTTGTCCGCCAGGGCGACCTTGTCCTTCAACGCCGGCCGTTTACCCAGTTCGCGCTCGACCACGGCGCGCACCTCGGGATCGGGTGTGATCACGGTCGCGCGCTCGTCGGGCCGCTCGCGCAGCAGCCGTTCGAATCCGTCAAACAGAAGCGGCAGGATGCGTCCCACCGCGATGCGGCGGCTTCCGGGCAGCAGCAGGATGGAGCCGTCGGGGTCGTACCGGACCAACGGGCGGTGCCCCTCCGCCAGATACGGATGGCCGACAAAACTGACTTCCAGGTCGGTGTCCCGGTAGGTATCGATTTCAAAAGGGAAAATCACCGCCAGCGCGTCCACGCAGCGGGCCATCTTGAAGCGCCGCTGTTTTTTCCAGGCCCAGACCTGGGGGCCGATGTAATAAAGCAACCGGACGTCGCCGCCCGCCTTCCCGGCGAGTCCGCGCCGGTAAAGCGCTTCACAGAGGCGCAGATTGAGACCCGGATTGTCCACGAAACAGACTGCCCGCGGTCGGTGCTCCTCGATCCAGTCAAGGATGCGCTTGAAGAGGGCGCGAAAAAAACCGAGATGTCTCAGCACTTCGAATACACCGACCACCGAGGACTGGGTCATATCGTAGAGGAACGTGGCTCCGGTCTCGCGCAGAGCGGCTCCGCCGAGTGCCGCGACACGCAACTCGGAATCGCGCTCCATCAACCGGCGCACGGCCACGGCGGCGTGCTGATCACCAGAGTGCTCGCCGGCCACCACGAGCAAGTCGGGCCGCCCGCCCCCGTAAGGGGGAGGAAATGAGGGGGGGAGAGCGAACGAGGAAGACATATGCCTGAAACAAGTTTCGCTGTTCGATTCGGGGTGCGGGTTCAGTCGGCCCGGCGGATTTGTTCGCTGATCCTGATCGCCAGTTCCAAAGCCGATTTTCCGAGGGCGCCGCCGACTTTGGGAAGGCTGGATCCGGTGATGCTGTTGACGAAGGACAGCAATTCCAGTTTCAAGGGTTCCTCCCGTTCCAGAGGAATCTCCTCCTTGCGCAGTTCGGTTCCCTCTTTCTTGATCAGGTGGCCGGCCTGGTTCATGAAATCGAGGCTCAGGTAGGCCGAGGGCTGGAAGATCCGGATCTCCCGGAGCTTCTTGAGACTCACCCGGCTGGCGTTCAGGTTCGCCACACAACCACTTTCGAAGCGGATCCGCGCGTTCGCGATATCTTCGGTAGGCGACAACACGTTCACGCCCACGCTCTCGACCCGCTCCACCGGGGATTTCACCAGTTGGAGAATGATCCCGATGTCGTGAATCATCAGATCGAGCACCACCCCGACTTCGGTCCCGCGGGGTTGAAACGGCGCCAGACGGTCGGCCGTGATGAAGCGTGGGCGATCCACCTCATTTTCCAGGTAGCCCATCACCGGATTGAAATGCTCGATGTGTCCGACTTGAATCAACCGATCGTTCCGCTGGGCGGCCTCCAGGATGCGTTCGGCCTCTTCGAGGCCGTAACAGAGCGGCTTCTCCACCAAGACGTGACACCCGGCCTCCATCAGGGGCAGGGCCACCTCACAATGGACATCAGTAGGCACCACGATGCTGACGGCCTCGCAGGCGGCCCCGAGTTCGCCGATCGATGCGAACGCGGCGCAGCCGTATTGGTCGGCGACCTCCCGGGCGCGATCCGCGTCCACATCGTACACCCCCGCCAGCTCACACGCGGTCAGTTCGTGATACACGCGGGCGTGATGACGGCCGAGGTACCCCACCCCGGCCACCCCGCAACGGATTCGCTTGCCTTTCACCTCAGTCATAATCGGGACAAACCCAATTCAAACCTCCGGAGTCTCTCTCTGGCAAACCTTTACTGACCGTTTTCGCCGGGTTCCTCAAAGCGGCCCAGCTTCAGCAAAAACCCGCGGTCAGTCCGCCGGGCGTGCTCCTTGTTGTGTGTGACCAGCACGAGCGCGGTGTCCTGTTCGCGGCACACGGAGAGCAGGAGATCCAGAATCGCGTTGCCGGTAAGCTCGTCGAGATTGCCGGTGGGTTCGTCCGCGAGGATGACGGCGGGTTCGTTCACCAGGGCCCGGGCGACACCGACGCGCTGCTTCTCGCCCCCCGACAACTGGCTCGGCAGGTGGTCCATCCGCTCGCCCAAACCGACCCGTTCCATCATTTCCCGGGCGCGTTCCCGGGAGGTCCGGTCAGGCGTGCCGAGCATGCGCCGCGCCATCAGCACGTTGTCGAGAGCGTTCATCTCGGGTATCAGATAGAAGGACTGAAACACCATCCCCAGAAAGCGCGCCCGATCCCGCGCCAGGCTCGCCCGGCGACGTCCCTTCAGGCTTTCGCCACGCCAGCGCAAATCGCCCCGGTCCAGAGCTTCCAGTCCGGCCAGGATGTGCACGAACGTCGTCTTGCCCGATCCGGATTCGCCCCGGATGCTCACGCTCTCCCCCGCTCCGAGCCGGAGGTCCACGCCGCGGAGCACTTCGATCCGCTTGTCGCCGCTGCGAAATCCCTTCCACAGGTCGTCCGCCTCCACCACCGGTTCACTCATTGCGAAACGCCTCCGTCGGTTGCAACCGGGCCGCACGCAGCGCGGGAATCAGGCCGGCCAGGGTGGAAATGACGAGGGTGCAGGTGATGATCACAATAAAGTCGTTGGTCGAGTAGTGCAGCGGGATGTAGGCGAATTCGTAGAAGCGCCGCAACGCCTCCTCGCTCTCGGTCAGGCGCGCGAAGGCGTGGA
Organism: Opitutales bacterium; assembly: GCA_007132315.1. Taxonomy (GTDB): domain Bacteria; phylum Verrucomicrobiota; class Verrucomicrobiia; order Opitutales; family T3Sed10-336; genus SLOW01. Next base: position 10,464 of record SLOW01000259.1, on the reverse strand, counting down.
TGATGTCGTTGCGGAAATGCAGGAGCACCACCGCCGAAACGATGCCCAGCACCGTGCCCACCGCTCCGATAAAGAATCCCTGGAAACAGAAACAAAGCGCGATCTGCCGAGGCGTGGCGCCGAGCGCTCCCAGCAGCCCGATCTCCTTGATCTTGCGCACCACCGTGATCAGAAGAGAACTGGTGATCGCAAAGGCCGCCACGATCACGATAAAGATCAGGAGAAAGAACAGCACGTTTTTCTCCAGTTGCAGGATCCACAGAAAGTCCTGATGGGTGTCCATCCAGGAAACCGCCCACACGTCCGGCCCCAGTTCCCGATTGATCGCGGCCGTGACCGCGTCGGCGTCGTGGCCGTCGTGCAGACGCAGCGTCAGGCCGTGAACACCCCCGTTCATGCCGTACAAATCCTGCATCAACCGCAGCGTGACCACCAGCGTGTTCTCGTCCACCTGGTGCCACCCGGTCTCGAAAATTCCCACCACTTCGAGCTCCCGGGGCAGCAGGATCTCGTCCCGCCTGATTCGCTCCAGGATGAGCGGGGTGTAAACCTCGATGATCGAGCCCACGCGCGCGCCCAACGACGAAGCCAGGCCGGAACTGATAAACACGCCGTCGTCGTAGAGATGGTCGAAGGAACCGGCGATCAGGTAATCCTTCAGGTTGATCACCCCGCTCTCGCGCATCGGATCGATGCCGCGCACCAACGGCAACGAGGGCCGCCGGTCGCTCTGGACCATCACGATCCCCTCGGCGTGTGGGGTGGCCGCGCTCACGGCGTCGAACGCCTCCATCCATTCCAGCATGGGTTCGTAGTCGTGCAGGATGTCGCCTTCGGTCGAAACCACGCGAATGTGTCCACCGGTATCGACGATTTTGCCGCGCAGTTCCTCGCCGAAACCGTTCATCACGCTCTGCACGATGATCAGGAGCATCACGCCGAGCGTCACCCCGCACGCCGACATCACCGCAAAAAACGAGATCCATTTCCCCGAGGGAAACAACTGCTTAAAGGCGAGATAAAGGTACCACGGCATCACGTATTCGAGAGACCGGTCCAAGCTTAGCGAAGTTGCGGGAAGAGGATGACGTCGCGAATGTTTTCCGCTCCGGTCAGCATGATCAGCAGCCGGTCGATGCCGACGCCCATGCCGCCGGCGGGCGGCATGCCGTGTTCCAGAGCCGTCAGGAAATCCTCGTCCATTTTCTGAATGTCCTCCCCGACCTGGGCTTCGAACATCTCGCGCTGCACCAGGGGATCGTTCTGCTCCGAATAGGCCGGCGCGATCTCCTGACCGTTGATGCAGAGCTCGAACACGTCAATGGTCGAGGGATCGTCGGCGGTGATCTTGGCCAGCGGACAAAGCTCCTTGGGCAAGTGCGTGACAAACGTCGGCTGGATCAGGGTGGGCTCCACCCGCTTCTCGAACACGTCGTTGCTGATTTCGTGGTCCTCCAGTTCCGGATCGACCTCGATCCCCATCTCGCCCGCCCGCGCCAGCTTTTCCGCGCGCGTGCGGGAAAACCAGTCCAGATCCCCGGTGGCGTCGCAGACCAGATCCTTGTAACGCGCTTCGCGCCACTCGCCCCCGAGGTGAATGACGGTGCCATCCGGCCGTTCCAGATCCTCGGTGCCGAGCACCTCGGCGCAGATCCTGCTGATCATCTCGCGGACCAGGCGCATCATGCCGCGAAAATCGGTGTATGCCTGATAGACCTCCAGCATGGTGAATTCCGGGTTGTGCCGCCGGGAGAGGCCCTCGTTGCGGAAGTTCTTCCCGATCTCGAACACCCGGTCAAAACCGCCGACCAGGAGGCGTTTCAGGTAAAGCTCCAGGGCGATACGCAGGAAAAAATCCTTTCCCAACGCCTTGTAGTGGGTGACAAACGGCCGGGCGGCGGCGCCGCCGGGGACGGATTGCAACACCGGCGTCTCGACCTCCATGAACGCCCGTTCCTCCAGAAAACGCCGGATGCACCTGATGATGCGGCTGCGGAGGCGAAATCGCTCCCGGGATTGCTCGTTCATCACCAGGTCCAGGTAGCGCTGGCGGTAAATCCGTTCGCTGTCGGTCAGTCCGTGCCACTTTTCCGGAAGCGGTCGCAGCGACTTGCTCAGGAGCTTGAAACCGCGCAGCCGCACGGTGATCTCGCCCGTCCTGGTCTTGAACAGGGTTCCTTCGGCGCCGAGGATGTCGCCGAGGTCGAGCTTCTTAAACGCGGCGAAAGCCTCGTCACCGAGTTCGTCCTTCTTCGCGTAAAGCTGGATCCGGCCGGCGCGGTCCTGGATCTTGGCGAAGATGCTCTTGCCCATCACCCGGTGGACCATCAGCCGTCCGGCCACGGATACGACCTCGTCGTTCTCTTCATCCTCGCGGTACAGCCCGAGGGCTTCCGCCGAGGTTTGCGCCGGTTCGAACTCGGCCCGGAACGGGTCGAATCCTCCGTCTCGCATCTCCCGGAGTTTTCCCAGGCGGACCGCGTACAGGTCATGCGTGTTGTCACTGGCGGACGTCTCACTCATAAGCGGTCGAGCCTAGCGCCCGGTCCGGCAATTGCCATGACAAAATGCCGCGGCCCCGGCCGGACCTCATCCAGGCAATGCGGGCCGTCACTTGAAATCGAACACCCGGCTGCCAGCGGCCTCGTCGCGGCGGCGCACGTTGTTCGAGAGCGTCCGGAGGCTCTCGGACACCAGTTCCCCCATGCTCTCGCACTGTTCGAAGGCGGGGTTCCCGTAGTGTTCGGCGAGAGCGGCGCGCAGGGACTCCACGTTTTCGGGCGGGGCGATTTCCTCGTTTTCCATCACCGCCAGCAGGCGGTTCAGCCGGGTCCCGCTGATCTGCACCCGGCGGTAGATCAACGCCTGCTCCTCCCGCTGATACTGGCGGGCGGTGGTGCGGTTGAGGCGTTCCTGACAAAAGAGCACCAGCGGGCTGTTATCCTTGAAAAACTGGGGGAGATAAAAGTTCTTCCGGCCGTCGTAGGACTGCTGATCGAAATCCATACAGCGGATACGCACCTGCACGCCCTCGAAATCGGGAGTGACGTCCACCACAAAATTGTAGGAACGCATGTCCCCCAGCAGTCGAATGAAACAACGTTCGTTGAATTTAACCAGTTCCTTCGCGACCCGCACCGGGTTGAGGCGTTCGCTGTGGAGCCATTCGTCGATGAACACATCGCCCGGAATCCCGCTGATGTGTTCTTCCACGAGATTCGTCCCGCAGGTCAGATAATTGATGCGGTTGGGCGACAGGAGGTGTTCCAGCTCCAGGCCGTACACGCGGGAGGCGTCGGCTTTCTTGACGTAGTAATAGTCCTGGTTGTCGTTGTACGAATTGACGATGCGAATGCGAAACGGGTGCGAATTGCCGAACGTGCAAAAATCGACCCGGTCGACGTACAGGTGCTGCATCACACTGAGGTCGCCGTCCACTTTGAGCACGGCGTATATCTCGGTCAGATCCCGGTTCAAGCGTTGCATTTCGCTGGGATCGTAGATCACCGATTCCCACAGAGTGTCGTTGCCCCGGGCATCGAGCAGGGGAATGGATTCCCGGAAGCCCAGCAGATCCTCGTACACCAGCGGCAGGTCCATCTCCCGCTTGAATTCCAACAGATACTCCCGCAGAGCCGGAATCACCGGGTAGGTGGGTTTGCGCTTGGTTTCGGATCTCATGAACGGTATGGCGGCGGATTCGTCCGTTGCGGATGAAATGCCGGGCCGGCGCTCGCACACGCCCCGGCCATCCAAGACTCCCCGCACCATACCCCTTCCGCTCCGATTGGCCAAGGCATTTGGGAAACTTCTCGATCTCCGCGGCGGTTGGCTCCCGCCGAGGGTTCCCCGCGAGGATTACCGGAACCCGGCCTTGATAAATCACGCGACGGCGCAATCCTGTCGGAACGCATGAATGCAAACCACACCGAGCCGGCACGGCGGGAAGCCGAAACCCTCGACTGGGGACGCACGCCGTACCGGACCGCCTGGGAGCGCCAGCTGGAACGCCTGAAACTCCGCCGCGACAACCGGGTCCCCGACGCCCTGATCTTCACAGAACACGATCCCGTCTTCACCATCGGCAAACGCGTGGGAGCGGCGCGCCACTTGATCTGGTCGGAAACCGAGCGCGCCGGTCACGGCGTCGAGGTGATCGAAACCGACCGGGGCGGCGACGTCACCTATCACGGCCCGGGGCAGATCGTGGGATACCCCATCGTCAGTCTCGCCAACACCGGGGATCTACACCATTACCTGCGCCTGATCGAGCAGGTGCTGATCGACAGTGTCGGAGCGCTCGGCCTGGCGGCTTCCCGGCGGGAGGGCATGACGGGGGTCTGGCTGGGAGACCGCAAGGTTGCCGCCATCGGAGTCGCGGTGAAACGCTGGATCACCATGCACGGCTTCGCGCTCAACCGGGACCCCGACCTCGCCCATTTTTCTGGCATCGTTCCCTGCGGTCTCACCGGCGCTTCGGTCACCTCCCTCAGCCGGGAACTCGGCTACGCGCCGGACCCCGAAGAAGTGAAACGACTCCTGGCGGAAAACTTCTGGAAGCACTTCCGCCGACTGAAAACCGGAAAGAGCTGAACGGACCCCGGTCGCAACGCCGGCCTCCTCAACGGCTCGCCCACACCATCCCGCGCACCTGGATCTCACGGGCTTCTTCGACGTCGAAATCGGACCGGACGTGACCCAGCGAGGAATAAAAGACCTTGCCCTGGTCCCAACGCCGTTTCCACACCACCGGCATGACCGTGCCGTTGACCCAGGGGGCGCTGCGGGTTTCGAAGGTGGTCGTGGCCAGGACTTCGTTGGCCGGATCGACGTGCATGTAGTACTGCTCCGACCGCATCCGGAAATCCGACAACCCCCGCGTGATCGGATCCTCGTGGTCGATGATGTTCACCGTGTAGTCGATGATGTTGTCGGGATGGGCCACCCACTGCCCGCCCACCATAAACTGGTAGGAAGGATTCTTTCGAAACGCGTCCCCCATCCCCCCGTGCCAGCCGGCCACGCCGGTACCCCGGCGTACCGCTTCCAACAGCCCCTTTTCCGACTCAGGCGGAAGATCTCCCATGGTCCAGCACGGAACGATCAGGTCCATGTTCCGGAGACAGTCCGCGTCGGCGAACGTCTTCAGCGAGTCCGAAACCTCCACTGCGAACCCCTCCTTCTCCATCAGGGGAACGAACAGATCCACACAAGCCTTCGGTTCGTGACCTTCCCAGCCACCCCACACAAACAATGCTCTTTTCGCCATCTCCTAATAATCCTTTCGTTTGGTATCGAGGATGATGGTCACCGGACCATCGTTGGTCAAAGCCAAGCTCATATCGGCACCAAAAAGGCCCGTCGCGACCGGCCGCCCCAACAGCGATTCGGCGCGCGCCACCAGGGCCTCGTACAACGGGATCGCCTCGTCCGGACCTGCCGACCGGTTGTAGGAGGGCCGGGTGCCTTTGCGCACCGTCCCGAGCAAGGTAAACTGGCTCACCACCATCAAGTCGCCCGCGACATCGCTCAGGGACCGATTCATCCGGCCCGCATCGTCCGGGAACAAACGCAGTTGCACGAACTTCCGCGCGAGCCACTCCGCGTCGGCGGCCTCGTCACCGGCCTCCACCGCCGCCAGGACCACCAGGCCGCGGCCAATCGCCGTTCGAGGAGCCCCGATGGCCGTGACCGAAGCCGAAGAAACCCGTTGCACCACCGCGCGCATGCCGGCATTCCACCGCGTGCCGGTCCCGCGTCAATCCCGGAACCATGACGCCCGCCATTCCCGGGAACGGGAAATGAGCCGAAAAACAGGCTTTACCCGTCGCTCGGATCAGCGCACGGTTTCTTTTTACGACCATGGATTGGCCGCTTCGTTCATACTTCTCCGACTGGGACGTCAAGCGCCGCTTTTCGGGCGCCACCGGCACACGTTTCGTTTTTCTGCTGGCGGCCTACTCGCTCATCTGCATCGCGAGTCTCTGGCTGGCCTACCAGTTGCGTTTCGACTTCGCGGTACCGTCCAGCGTGCGCGAAGACATGCTCGTTGTCTTTCTGTGGGTGATACCGGTCAAACTGCTCCTGATCGAACTGTTCCGGCAATTCGATCCGGTGCTGAGTTTTTACAGCACCCCCGACCTGATCAAAATCTTCTCCGCCCTGGCCCTCGCCTCGGCGGCCATGCTGGCGGTGTATTTCTTCCTCGGCATCGACTACTCCCCGCCGCGCGGCGTAATTCTGGCTGATCTGTTTCTCAGTTTCGGCGGCATCTCGACCTTTCGCCTGTTGCTTCGGATCCGCTACCAGCAACGCGATGCCCGGAACCGCCAAGAGAACGGTAACCTGCGACGGGTGGGAATCATCGGGACCGGCGACGCCGCCGCCAATCTGGTCAAGGAGCTCTTCCACCGGCCGAGCCTGAAACGGAAACCGGTGGCGTTTTTCGACGAAAACCCCGACCGCCACGGCTCGCGCATCCACGACCTCCCCATCATCGGGCCGCCCGAAGCACTGCTCGACGAAAGCATCCGCCGCCGGCTCGACGAGGTGATCATCGCCATGCCCGGAGCCCCGGCCAAGCGGATCCGGGAAATCATCGGACTCCTGCAACAGGCGAGAATCCGGTTCACGACCGTTCCCTCGATGCACCAACTGGCCACCGGCGAGTTCCGGGTCAGCCAGTTGCGTTCGGTGGGCGTCGAGGATCTGTTGGAAACCAATCCGGTGCCGCTGTCGCGTGACGCCATCCGGCAATGCCTCTCCGCCAAGACGGTCCTAGTGACCGGCGCCGGAGGAAGCATCGGAGCGGAACTGAGCCGGCGCATTCTGTTGGAGGATCCCGCACAGCTCCTTCTGGTCGAGCAGTGCGAAGTTCAGCTCTTCCAAGTGGAACAGGACCTGATCCAGCGCGGCCACCGCGAGCGGATTGTCCCGCTGGTGGGAAACATCCTCGACGCCGGCCGCATGGAAAACATTTTCCGCGAACACCGTCCGGAGGTTGTTTTTCACGCCGCCGCGCACAAGCACGCGGTCATGATGGAACATCAGCCCGGCGAGGCCATCCGCAATAATATTCTCGGCACCATTCAACTCGCACAAACCGCCCGGAAATACGGCGCCAAACGCTTCGTGTTCACCTCCACCGACAGCGCCCTGAAACCGTCCGATGTGATGGGCGCCGCGAAGCGCCTGATCGAAATCGGCCTCCAGACCCTGCAACGGGAAGCCCCGGACCAAACGCGTTTTGTATCGGTGCGCTTCGGACACGCGCTCGGCTCCACCGGCAGTTTCATCGACACCTTCTCGCGCCAGATCGCCAATGGGGGCCCGGTGCGCATCTCCCACCCGGAAGCCGTCCGGCAAGTGGTCTCGGTGGCCGAGACGTGCTCCCTGCTGCTCGAGTGCGCCGCCTTCGCACAGGCCGGAGACATCCTTTACCTCGATACCGGGCAGGCCATCCCGGTGCGCGATCTGGCCCGGCAGATGATCGAGTTGAGCGGCCTGCGGCCGGAGATCGACTTGCAGATCGAGTCGGTCGGACTCCGTCCGGGCGGCGACATCGTCGAGGTCTTCCGGCCGGACGCGGACCGCGCCGAAGCCACCCATCATCCGAACATCCTGCGCCTGCGCCGCGACGACGGAACGCTTCCCTCTCTGCAGGAATACGAAACCTTCCTGACCGAACTCCGGAAAATCCTCTACCAGAGCGACCCGGACCAGATCAAATTGCGCCTTCGGCATTTCGTCCCCGAATATTCCCCCCACCTCGATTGAGCCGCAACCACGTCGGCCGGCCCTTCCCCTCTGGAGGGCCATGCGCATCCACATCCAATCTTTGATCAAGAAACACGACAATGCGCTTGCGTGAGACGCAGTTGCTCCGCCATGGTCGCCGCGCGTCCCGGAGGTAAACGGTGACCCGTTTCCCCCGGCAACGACCCTCATCGGAGCGCCTTCCCCCCCCTGCGGCGGCGCGGGAGCGCCGCCCTCCAGAAAATCGCAATTCGCCCAGGCCCGAACCGGGGTCAGGATCGATGCAATGAATCCCACACCGATTGGGTAAAACCCATGTAGCGCACGCCGGTTTCGAAATCGGTCAGACTCACCGGACGTCCCTCCCGGATCGACGCCACAAAGTCCTCTTCCACCCGCCAGCCACGGCGTTCGTCGGCGGGGAGGGTCACTTCCTCCTCCTCGCCCCCGGCCGGGGCCAGGAACAATCGGTTCGCGGCCACGTCGAAGCGCAGCCCGGCGCGCGAACCGTTGACTCGAATCTCGTTGCGCGGACTCCCGGGTTCGACCGCGCTGAAGTGATAAATCAGCCGTGCGCCATCCGGATAACGCCCGAGGACGGAGACGCTTTCGGGGATTTCCACCGCCTTGTCCCGGCCGGTTTCCGGATCCCGCCGGTGCGGGGTAAAGACGGCGCCGTCCGCCCGCACCACCTCCGGATCACCCGAAACCCAGCGCAGCACCATTTCGTGATAGATCCCCAAAGTCAGCATATTGACACCACTCGCCTCCCGATCCTGGCGCCAGGTGAGCGGGGCGGACGGGTCCGCGTACTGACCGCCGGTATGCACCACCGACACTTCGCGGATCTCGCCCACCTCCCCGCCTGTCACCAGGCGGTGCGCCGCGGCGTCCACATCGAGCGACATCGGCGCCGGAACGATCTGGGCGACCAGGCGCGGATGCCGCCGGGCGGCGGCAAGCATCGCCTCCGCCTCCCGAAGGTCCATCGCCATACGCGCTTCAGTCAGCAGGTGTTTGCCGGCCTCCAGCGCGGCGATACCCGCCTCGGCGTGCAGGCAGGGCCAGGTGCCGATCATCACCGCATCGACTTCCGCCGAGTCCACGACCTCGCGCCAGTGGTCTCCCACCGCCGCGATCCCGAACGCGCGGGCGACCTTTTCCGACGACGCCCGGCTGCGGTTGACGACCTTTGTCAGTTCCACGCCGTCGATCGCCCGAAAACCGGGGATGTGGCGCAGGCGGGTGTTGGCACCCGCCCCGATAATCCCGATCCGCAAAGTCCCATTCGATTTCATGATTCATCAGTCTGAGCCCGCCGCTGCTCAACCCAATCGAATTCCGGTTTGGAAAACTGAATTTAATCTTGCATCGACCACCGACATGGGCTGATTTTACCCTTTTGATCAGTACGGGGTGTAGCGCAGTCTGGCAGCGCGCTTCGTTCGGGACGAAGAGGTCGGAGGTTCGAATCCTCTCACCCCGACTCGCCACGGTGCGGGATGCCTCCGGGTATCCCGCACCTGTTTACCCGCAAACCCGCAAATACATTGAGACCGATCAAAATCATCGGAGGAGGAATCGCCGGATTGTCACTGGGAATAGCGCTCCGACGAAGCGAGGTTCCCGTCACCCTGCACGAAGCGGCCCAGTACCCGCGCCACCGAGTCTGCGGCGAATTCCTCTGCGGCGTCTCCGACAAGACGCTCGCAACATTGGGGATCGCGGACGCCTTCAACGGCTGCGCGTTCAATCGCGTCACGGGCTGGTATCGGGGCGATCGGCGGCTGCTTCGTTGCGAACTGCCCGTCCCGGTACGCGGTCTGTCCCGCCTGCGCCTGGACTATCGCCTGGCGGAACGCTTCGAAAACGCCGGCGGAACCCTTCTTACGGGCGAACGGGTCGCGGCCTCCGAACTCTCCGCGCCGCCAGATGGCACTGTGGTCGCAACCGGCAAAGGCAGTGGAAAATCCGAATGGCTCGGCCTGAAAGTGCATCTGCGCGCCTTTCCCGACGCCACGGAAGACTTGCAGATGTATCTCGGAGACCGCGCCTATGTCGGCGTTTCCCGCATCGAGGACGATCGCTTCAACCTGTGCGGTCTGTTTCGCCGGCGCCCGAGTCTCAAGGGACAGGGAACGACCCTGCTCGCCGCCTATCTGCGCGGTTCCGGACTGACCACTCTGGCCGACAAACTCGATTCCGGGCACCCGGTCGCAAGCAGTTTTTCGGCGATTTCCGGTTTCAACTTTTCCGAGGGCCGACACGGGCGCAACCCCCGGGCCCTCCGGCTGGGGGACGCCGGAGGAATGATCCCTCCCTTCACGGGCAACGGCATGTCGCTCGCCATCGAAAACGTCGAAACCGTCCTGCCTCATGTGCTCGCCTACGCGGACGGGGAAATCGACTGGCTCGGAGCGCTGCGACGCGCCTCGCACGCCAGCCGCCGGAAATTCCGCAAACGCCGCCTGACGGCCGGGATCCTCCAGACCATGCTGGTGCGTCCGCTGTTCCAACGCCTGATCATGGCTCTGGTGGCGCGCAATATGCCTCCATTTCAAACCATTTTTCGCCTGACCCACTGATTTCCTCTTTTGGGAGTCTGTCGGGCTTCGCCGACAGACTCCCAAAAGAGGAAATCAGTTTCGCGGGTTTCAGGGGAAACTCACGAGCACCCGCAGAAAACGTTTCTGGCCCGAAGCGACCGGC
>SLOW01000293.1 GCA_007132315.1 Opitutales bacterium | reverse complement strand
GCGACACCGGGATCCAGGCCCCCGGCCAGGCAATCCGGCACTACAGCCCGCGCACGCCCCTGTCGCTGACCGGGCCCGCGGGACCGGACGACTCCGCCGCCATCAACACCCCCGACACCGCCCTGCTCTATTTCAGGAAACCGGATCCCCTCCCGGCGGACGCGTCCCGCGTTTTCTGGCTCAGCGATAACGGTTCCCCCCGGGAAGCCGCGGCGAACCTGTTCGCCGTGCTTCACCGGATCGACCGGCGCGGATTCGCCCGCATCCTGGCCCAACCGGCCCCGGATGAGGGTGTCGGCCGCGCCATCAACGACCGCCTGCGGCGAGCGGCGCGGTAAATCGAGAATTTCGGCGGCGGACGGCGCGCGCGCATCCCGCCCGTACCGGCGGCGCGGGAGCGCCGCCCTCGTGCGGAATTGGTTTGGGATCAGGAGGGCCTCACGTGAAATCGCCGATGCCATTCGCCTCAAGCGCCATTCCTCCCATCCTCGCTATCGGCTTTCCGGTTTCAATAATATCAAGATATCCGTATATCCTGATATATCTGTTGACAGCACCGAAAGACCCTGAAACGGTTACTGGTTCAAACGAATTTTTAGACTTATGGCAGCAGACAACATCAAAGAATCGCCGGCGTTCGCCGAACTCCGCGAAATCCTCGCCAAGCGCATTGCCTTCCTGGACGGCGCCATGGGCACCATGATCCAGGGTTACGACTTGGGGGAAAAGGATTTCCGGACCGACCGTCTCAAGGACCACAAGGGAGACCTCAAGGGCAACAACGATCTGCTCAGCATCACCCGTCCCGATATCATCGAGGAGATTCACACGCAGTTCTTTAAGGCCGGCTCGGACATCGTCGAGACCAATACCTTCAGCTCCACCCGCATCGCGCAGGCCGATTACCACCTGGAGGACTGGGTTCCGGAATTGAACCGCGCCTCGGTGGAGGTCGCCCGCCGGGCGGTGGACAAGTTTCGAGAGGAGAACCCGGATCGCAAATGCTTCGTGGCCGGGGCGATCGGACCCACCAACCGTACCGCTTCGATGTCGCCGGACGTCAACCGCCCCGAATACCGGGCGGTCACATTCCAGGAACTGAAAGACGCCTATTACGAGCAGGCGAAGGAATTGATCGAGGCCGGGGCCGACCTGCTCCTGCCCGAGACCACCTTCGACACCCTCAATCTGAAAGCGGCGATCTACGCGCTGGAAGTGCTGTTCGCCGAGCGGGGCGAACGGGTGCCGGTGATTCTCTCGGTGACGATCACCGACGCCTCCGGCCGGACCCTGTCCGGACAGACCATCGAAGCGTTCTGGAACTCGGTGGCGCACGCCCGCCCGTTCGCGGTCGGCATCAACTGCGCCCTGGGCGCCAAGGACATGCGGCCGTACATCGAGGAACTGTCCGCGATCAGCGGCTCGTTCATCAGCTGTTATCCCAACGCCGGACTGCCGAATGCCTTTGGCGGTTATGACCAGGCCCCGGACGAAATGGCCGGCCAGGTCCAGGAATTCGCCGCCAACGGCTGGGTCAACTTCCTCGGCGGCTGCTGCGGCAGCACCCCGGAACACATCAACGCCATCGCCGAGGCGGTGAAGGACGCCACACCGCGCGTCCCGCCCGAAATCGAGCCCCAAACCCGCCTCAGCGGACTCGAGGCCATGAATCTCACGCCGGACAAGGGTTTCATCATGGTCGGCGAGCGAACCAATGTGACCGGTTCGCCCCGCTTCCGCAAACTGATCGAGGCCGACGACTTTGATGCCGCCCTGGCGGTCGCCCGCCAACAGGTGGAGAACGGCGCCAACATCATCGACGTCAACTTCGACGAGGGCCTCCTCGACAGTGAGGCCTGCATGCAGCGCTTCCTGAACCTCATCGCCTCCGAACCGGATATCGCCAAGGTGCCGGTGATGATCGACTCGTCCAAGTGGTCGGTCATCGAAGCCGGCCTGCAGTGCGTGCAGGGCAAGTGTGTGGTCAATTCCATCAGCCTCAAGGAGGGCGAGGAAAAATTCCTCGAGCAGGCCCACAAGATCATGCTCTACGGCGCCTCCGTCGTCGTGATGGCGTTCGACGAGGAAGGCCAGGCCGCCACCCGGGACGAGAAAGTGCGGATATCCAAACGGGCCTACAATCTGTTGACCGACAAACTCGGGATGGATCCGAACGACATCATTTTCGACCCGAACATCCTCACCGTCGGCACCGGCATGGAGGAACACGCGAACTACGCGGTCGATTTCATCGAGGCCATCCGCGAGATCAAGAAGGTGTGCCCCGGCGCCAAGACGAGCGGCGGACTGAGCAACATCTCCTTCTCCTTCCGCGGCAACAATCCGGTCCGGGAAGCCATGCACGCGGCGTTCCTCTACCATGCGATCGACGCCGGTCTCGACATGGCCATCGTCAACGCCGGCCAGCTCGCCGTGTACGACGAGATCCCCAAGGAACTCCTGGAAATGGTCGAGGACGTGCTCCTCAACCGCCGCGAGGACGCGACCGAACGCCTGATCGACTTCGCCGAAGACTACAAGGCCGAAGGCGGCAAAAAGAAGGTCAAGGACGACAGCTGGCGCAAGGAACCGGTGGAGAAACGCTTGGAACACGCTTTGGTCAAAGGCATCGTCCAGTACGTCGAGGAAGACACCGAGGAAGCCCGGCAGAAGCTGGACAAACCCCTCGACGTCATCGAAGGCCCGCTGATGGACGGCATGAAGGTCGTCGGCGATCTCTTCGGCGCCGGCAAGATGTTTCTGCCGCAGGTGGTCAAGAGCGCCCGCGTCATGAAAAAGGCCGTCGCCTACCTCCTGCCCTACATGGAGGAGGAAAAGAAAAAGCAAAAGGACACCCGCGCCAAAGCGAAATTCCTCATTGCCACGGTCAAGGGCGACGTCCACGACATCGGCAAGAACATCGTCGCG
>SLOW01000047.1 GCA_007132315.1 Opitutales bacterium | reverse complement strand
TTTATCCATGGAAGTCTTTCGGAAGCGGCTCACTGGAGAGGAGCCGTTGCGGTTGCGTCCCCGCGCTTCATTTGCTTGTCAGATTGTGAATCCCGGAGAAATCCCGTCGGGGACATTCGGAAACGGGCCGTCCTAAACCAGATCGCAGGCGTCGGCCGGCATCCAGTGCGCGTCTTTTCCGTCCCATTTCACGTTGCAACCGATGGGATTGGTCATGGGACGCGAGATCGGTTTTCCTTCCAGGTGCTCGCGCAGCGCGTTCTCCAGGTCGTTGACCGTCATCTTGGCCGGTTCCCGCGGATTGTCGATCCCCCGGCCGGTGTAAACGAGCTTCCGGTTTTCGTCGAAAACGAAAAAATGCGGCGTGCGCAGCGCCCCGTATTCCCACGCGACTTCCTGCGACTCGTCGTGAAGATACATCCACGGAAACTGATGGCGCTTCATCCGCTCCACCATGTGTTCGAAGGAATCTTCCGCGTAGGTGTTCACGCTGTTGGCGTTGATACCGACGAACCGGACGCCCTTGGGAGCGAACTCGTCGGCGGTGTTGCGCGTGATCTCGTCGGAGTTGACGACATAGGGGCAGTGATTGCAGGTAAAGAATATCACCAACACGGCACTTTCGTCGAAATCGGAAAGGCGGTAGTTTTTCCCGTCGGTCGCCGGAAGGGAAAACTCCGGCGCATGATCCCCGATGCGCAGGGTGGAAAACTGCTTTTCTTCGTCGGCTTTCATACCGAAAAACCTAAACAAAATCCGGTGCCGGTAAAGGCAAAATTCAGGCTTGGCCTTTATCTTTGCCGGACGTTAAATAAGGTACGTTTCGCATTTCCCGGAACACGGAACAGCCGCACGGGACAGGAAACGCAGCCATGACCGTCAAAGAAGACAGCGAAAAATCATCCGCACCCAATTCCCGCTTCCGGGACCTCAAATTCCAGTTCGCCGGCAACGTGCAGGCCTTTCTGGACCAAACCGATAGCGCGACCGCTCGCGGGGGGAGGAACGGGGTGGAGGGCCTCGCCGCCGCCCTCATGAAGGACGCCGCGGAGTCCCGGGCCACCGACGTGCACCTGGAACCGGAAAACGGTTCCATGTGTCTGCGTCTGCGGGTGGACGGGGTGTTGCACGACGCCGCCCTGCTGCCGGGCGAGTGGGGCGATCCGCTGCAGGGGTACTTCAAGAATCTGGCCGGCATCGACCCCATCCCCCTGATCAAACCGGCCAACGGCAGCGCCCGATACGGGATCCACGAACGCGCGGTCGATATCCGGGTGGTCTCGGCTCCGACGTCGCAGGGCGAAAAGACCGCGATTCGAATTCTCGACCTGGAACGGATGCGATTGAAGCTGACCGAACTGGGGTTTTCGGACGAACAACGCGGCACGATCAAAGACTGGTTGTCCCAGGTGAGCGGGATGTTCCTCGTCGTGGGGGCCACAGGCAGCGGCAAAACGACCACCCTGTACTCCCTGCTGCACGAGTTGCGCCGGCGCGATCTCAGCGTGGTCACCATCGAGGATCCCATTGAATACCAGGTGGAAGGCGTCACCCAAATGCAAATCAACGAAACCCGCGACCTGACCTTCGCCGAGGGCGTCAAAACGATGTTGCGCCTCGATCCGGACTTTCTCATGGTCGGCGAAATCCGCGACCCGGCGTCGGCGGCCGCCGCCCAGGACGCTTCCGCGACTGGAAAGGTGGTCCTGAGCACCCTGCATTCCCGCGATGCCGCCGGTGCCATCACGGCGCTCCGCAACTACGGCATCGAGGACCACGAAATCGCGACCGCCCTCGAACTGGTGATCTCCCAGCGGTTGGTCCGCCGCCTCTGTCCGAACTGCCGCAAGAAGAGCTCGGCGACCGACGAGGAAAAGGCCTGGCTGGAATCATTGCAGCTGGAGGTGCCGTCAACATGCTGGCAAGCGACCGGTTGTGAGGATTGTCGCCGCACCG
The DNA here is from genome assembly GCA_007132315.1 of Opitutales bacterium. Taxonomy (GTDB): domain Bacteria; phylum Verrucomicrobiota; class Verrucomicrobiia; order Opitutales; family T3Sed10-336; genus SLOW01. The sequence goes on along the minus strand of SLOW01000047.1, from coordinate 9,510 downwards.
GCTACCGCGGCCGGATCGGCCTGTTCGAGATCTGGCGCCTCGAACGCCCGTCCTACGACCGCATCGTCGGACACACCTACGAAGCCGAACTGCGCCGGCACCTACGCGAGAACGGCGTGGCGTCGATGCTGGCGGACGGCATAAACAAGGTCGAAGCGGGCGAAACCACCCTCGCCGAACTGAGGCGGATTGGCGGTTACGGCTTCGCCCGTCCCAACCGCTGAGGCGCGACCGAAGCTCCGGTCAATCCGGCAGGGCCAGGAAGAATCCCCCCGCCACGCCCAGGGCGATGGTGACTTTGAACACAAACGCCACCAATCCGCCGACGAGGGTTCCCACGCCGGCCCGTCGCGCCCGGCGCCAATCCCGGCCCTTCACCATTTCCACCGCGACCGCGCCGAGCACGGGGCCGACAATCAACCCGGGAATGCCGAGGAAAGCCAGACCCAAGACCGCCCCGGCCACCGCCCCGACGGCGCCCTGCCAGCTCGATCCGAACCGGCGCGCGCCCCAGTACGAACACAACCCGTCGAGGACCAGCGCGAGCAGCGTCGCCGCGGTGGCCAACGCCACAAACCCCCACGCTACCGACGCGTCTCCCAGCACCAGCTTGTGCGTCATCACCCCGAGCCAGACGACCACGTTTCCCGGAACGACCGGCAAGAAACACCCGGCCACGCCGAACGCGAAAATCGCGACCACGAGAATGAGAACAGCGGTCTCGTACATGGCTCCCTTCCGCAGGTTCAGCGGCGACAACCCCTCCACGCCCACCAAACCACCCCGTACACCACCAGGTTGAACGCGACGAGCAGGCCTCCGAGAAAAGCCTGCACGCCCGCCGTCAATCCGCCCGGGTAAACCAGCCCGAGAATGTAATGCTCGATAAACGAATCCTCGTAACCGGCCTCCCCGGCAAGCCGCCGCAGGCGCACCTCCAAAGGCGTCAACGGACAGACCCAACCTTTGGTCACGATCGCGGCCCCCCAGGCAAGACAGGGCAAGTGAATCCAGGCCGCCCGCGGCCACCGGATCGCGAGGAGCCCGCCGAAGATCACAAACACGATGAACAGAAAATGCACTGCCAGCACCGCGTCCGCCAGTAGTCGGTAACCCATGACAGCAGCCTCGCCCGCCAGCGGAAAATTGTAAACATTATTGACCGTGCCCCCCTGGACCTTTCCATTCAGCAGCTGCGAGCATCATGAAAAGACAGAAAATAACCGCATCAGGCCCCGGGGTTTTCCCTATGCCAGAATAGTAATACTCCTGATGGCAGGGAAAGCGATCGGCGTGCTACACTACGTCACATTCAATTCATATAATATCATGAAAACATCTTTCACTACTTCGCTCCTGGTCGGCTTCGCGACATTGATCACAGCCACCGCCCACGGGCAGTTTTCGAGCGCCTCGAGCTACGCCGACTTTGTCAGCGATGACGTCCTACTCTCCGACGGCGCGACCGCGACAATCAACGGGCAATTTCAATTCGACACGAACAGCCAATGGCTCCGAATCGTCATTGAAAACACCTCGCAAACCGGATATTTGATGGGATTCGGCTTCGACACGCCTTATACGAGCAGCCAGAACAGGAACCTCAACAACCCGGATCATATTCCCACCTTCAAGCTGGCCCACAATCATGCCGAATATCAGGCGGAAACCAATTCGTTGAGAGGACACACCTTCAACACGGATATTTTCGCCTACACGGGGCTCGACTTCAACGACCGAGGCCGTCAGCCCGGGATCGCGCCGGGAGGCATCGCGACGTTCGACTTCAATTTCACCAGCGTGCTGGAGCAGGGGGACGATTTTTCGGACATCGCGTTCTTCGGCAACAGCAACGGTTCCATCCTCAGTATGAACTTCCGCAACCTCGGGGAAAACGGGGAGGACCGGCAACAGGTTTTAGGGAACCCGGTCACGCTGAGCGGCAACCCCATCACCCCGGTTCCCGAGCCCTCCGTTTATGCGCTCGGAGGTGTACTCATCCTGGGCGCCGCCGTGGTGCTGCGGCAACGCCGGCGCTCGCGGGTGCGCTGATTCCACCGCTCGTCACAAGGGGGCGGCGGGTTCCAGGACTCCGGGCGCGCGGGGCGAAGCACACTCTCGGTCGGGCCTCTTTTAGGAGCCTATCGGCGACGCCCGACGGACTCCCAGGAGCGGCACAAACCGGACCGGAATCAAACGCTCCTCGCGGATTCCCTCCTTCGATTTTTCGAAACGGACCAGGTGTTGCACGTCGTCCCCCACGGGGAGAATCGCCCGGCCCGATTCGGTCAACTGAGCCAGCAGCGCCTCCGGCACCACCGGAGCCGCCGCCGCGACAAGGATCGCATCGAAAGGCGCCTCTTCCGGCCAGCCGCGGCTGCCGTCGCCGACCCGCAGGTCGATATTTTCCAGACCCAGCGCCCGCCAGGTGCGCCGGGCGCTTTCGGCGAGGCTAGGAAAATATTCGATGGCGTACACCCGCCGGCAAAGGCGGGCCAGGACCGCGGACTGATAGCCGCAACCGGCTCCCACCTCCAGAACCCGTTCGTCACCCCGCAGGTTGAGCTGCTCGGTCATGTAGGCGACGATATACGGTTGCGAAATCGTCTGCCCCTCGCCGATGGGCAGCGGGTTGTCGGCGAACGCTTGGGCCCGTTTTTCATCGGGGACGAACCGTTCCCGCGGGACCGCCGCCATGGCGGCCAGCACGCGCGGATCGGTGACGCCTCGAACGGCGATTTGCTCGTCCACCATGGCACGGCGGGCGTCGCGGAATTCGTCAATGGTGTCAGTCATGGTGCTATTCCTCTTCCGGCGAAGTATCATAACCGCCCCCGCCGGGTGTTTCCAGCACCAATCGATCGCCGGCTTCCACGGAAGCCCGCGCCTGGTAAGGCAACGTCTCCGTGGTTCCGTCGCGCCGCACCAACCGCTGGCGTCCCGGCGCGCCCGCTTCACCGCCGGCCATTCCGTACGGGCCCTCGCCCCGGTGCTGAGTCAGCAACGACAGACGCAGGGGACGCAGGAATTCCAGTTCGCGGATCAATCCCTCGCCGCCGCGCCGGTGTCCGCCCCCACCGGACCCCCGGCGCAGCGCAAAACGCCGGAGCCGAACCGGATAGCGGAATTCCAGGATTTCGGGGTCGGTCACAGCGGTATTGGTCATGTGGGTGTGCACCCCGCTCGCTCCCGCGTATCCCGGACCCGCTCCCGCGCCGCCGCCCAGGGTTTCGTAAAAACTGACCTCGTCGTCGCCGAAGACCAGATTGTTCATCGTCCCCTGGCTGCACGCGGCGTGCCGCAGAGCCAGCAGAAGCGTATCCACCAGACGCTGACTGGTTTCGACATTGCCGGCGACCACGGCGGGCGCGCGGGAGGGCTCGGTACCGAAATCCGGATTCAGGAGGCAACCGGGAAGGCGGACGGTCACCTGCTTCATGAGCCCCTCATTCAGCGGAATCGGCTCCTCGATCAGGAGCCGCAGCACGTAAATCACCACGCTGCGCACGATTCCGGGGGTCGCGTTGAAGTTGCCGGGATGAACGTCGCCGGTGCCTTGAAAATCCACGACCACCCGCCCGTCGTCCACCGTCAGCTTCACCGCGAGCGGGGTTCCGTCGTCGAGTTCCTGGCGGGCGCGGTATTCCCCCGCTTTCAGCGCACGCAGACGCGTGCACAGCGCTTCGGCGCTGCGTTTCCTAAGCGCCCTCCAGTAATGGCGAACGGTATCGGCGCCGTGTTTTTCCGCCATCGCGGTGAGAACCTCGGCGCCGCGGCGATTGGCCGCGATCTGGGCGCTGATGTCGGCCAGGTTTTCCTCCAGGGCCCGTGTCGGCCAGCGGCCTTCGGAAAGAATCCGTTTCAATGCGTCGAAGCGGTCTCCGTCGCCGCGAACCAGGTACATAGGCGGAATCACCACCCCCTCTTCCTCCAGACATGCGGCGTCCGGAGGCATGGACCCGGGAGCCGCACCGCCGATTTCAGCGTGATGGGCGCGGTTGGCGACGTAGCCGAGCAGGTCGCCGTCGGCCAGGAACACCGGCGTGACCACGGTCAGATCGGGCAGGTGCGATCCGCCGTAGGCCGGGTGGTTGGTGACGACCACATCGCCGGGAGCGAGGGCGAGCGACCGAGCGACCGCACGCACACACAAACCGAGCGATCCGAGATGAACCGGCACGTGCGGGGCGTTCACCACCAGTTCGCCGTTTTCGTCCAGCAACGCACAGGAAAAATCCCGCCGCTCCTTGATATTGGTCGAAAGCGCCGTGCGTTCGAGTTGCAGGCCCATTTCCACGGCGAGCGAACGGAAGCGATTCGTGAACAGTTCCAGATTCACGACTTCGGGTTTCTCCGCATCACACGCCTGGCCGTTTCCGCCGACTCGCGTCAATCGGAGCGTTTCCCGGTCGCCGACCTCGAACCGCCAGCCGGCCTCCACAACCAGGGTGGCGTGCGGGTCCTGCACGACGGCCGGGCCCTGCGCGCCATCGCCGGCGCGCAGGCTTTCGCGGCGCATAAACCGCAATCGGGAACCCGTCTCCGCCGGGACTCGGGATTCGGGAAAGACTTCGCGCTCGATTTCCGGTGCCCGCGTCGAGGCAACGACACGAAGCGACGCGACTTCGATTTCCCTGTCTCCGGGGACATAACCGAAGAGCTCGGCATAACGCCTCCGAAACGCCTCCTCGAGACCGCCATCGGGCGTGTAATCGATCTCGACTACCGTTTCCTGTCCCCGGAACCGCAACGCCGCAACCCGCCGCCTCACCGTCGCCCGCTCCGCCGCAACTCCGTCGACGCGCAGCGCTCGACGGGCCTCGTCCGCCAGCTCCGCAAACACCCCGTCCATCCGATCCGCGAATGCGCTCAACTCTTCCAAAATCTGACGGTCGGCGATGCGCTCGATCACGGCCTCCTTCAGGCCGAATGCGCTGAGAAGCCCGGCATCCGGCGGAAAGACGACGCGACGGATCCCCAGGCGTTCGGCCAGAGCGCAGGCGTGCAATCCCCCCGCGCCCCCGAAGGCCACCAAAGCGTAATCGGCCGGATCGTAGCCCTCGCGGACCGAAATCCGGCGGACGGCATCGGCCATGATTTCATCGGCGATCTCGAGAAACCCCCGCAGTAATTCCTCTCTTCCGATTTCCCGTCCCGAGGCCCGAACCTGCTCCAGCATTTCCTCCACCCGGATCCCGGACTCATCTTCCGAAACCGGAATCCCAAACCGCTCCCGATCGATCCGTCCCAACAACAGATGGACATCGGTCAGGGTCAGCGGTCCGCCGGCACCGTAACAAGCCGGACCGGGCCGCGCGCCCGCGCTATGGGGCCCCACAAACAACCGTTCGCCGTCGAATCCGCAGATCGAGCCGCCGCCGGCCGCGACGGTTTCGATCTTCAGGGCCGGGGCCATCAAGCGCGCCCCCCCAACCCGATGTTCGAACGCGTATTCAAAATCCCCCTCCACCCGTGACACATCGGTGCTGGTTCCGCCCATGTCGAACGAGATGATCCGCGAAAAACCCGCTTGCCGGCCCGCCGCGGCGGCCCCCACCACGCCGCCGGCCGGTCCGCTCAACAGGCTGTCCTTGGCGCGGAAGGTTTTCCGGGAGACCAAACCACCCGCACTTGTCATGACGTAGAGCCCCCCGTCTCCAATTCCCGCCGCCACCCGATCCAGGTACGCGTTCATCACCGGCGCCAGACAGGCGTCCGCCACCGCCGTCTCTGCACGCGGCAGCAATTTGATCAACGGAGCGAGGTCGGACGAGCGGGAAACATATCCGAATCCCACGTCCCGCAGGATCGCCTCCAGCCGCTCCTCCGCGCCGGGGTAGCGGTATCCGTGCATCAGGGCGATCGCCGCCGTGTCGATTCCCGCGTCGCGCAGTTTCCCGATTTCGCCGGACAACGCCGCCTCGTCCAACGGCTCCAGAATGGTTCCGTCGGCGCCGGTGCGTTCCGGGACTTCGACCACGCGGGCGTACAAGGGCCGCCGCTCCGGGATCCGCAACTCAAACAAATCGGGCCGCCTTTGGTCGCCGATCCGCAGCAGGTCGGCAAAGCCCCGGGTAACAAAAAAACCGACCCGGGCCACCTTTTCCTCCAGAAGCGCATTGGTGCCACGCGTCGTCGCCAGCCGCAGCACCAGCGGAGGCATCGGACACCCGGGCGGCGTTGCGGTCACCAAGCGCGCGGCGAGCACGGGAGCTTCCTCGGCTGAAACCGCCTCGAACGACGCTCCTTCCTCCACGCGACGGCCGTAGGGCACCGCCAGACGCATCCGGGAATCGGAGGCCGAAAACGCTTCGATCGGCACGGCGGAACCGTCGCCGGCCGTCAGCAGCCGGAAGGAGAAGCCGCACAGAAACCCGTCCGGCAAGTCATGATCCAGGGCCACCCGCAATCGTCCGTCCGCCCCCGCCTCCACCACCCGCCCGCGCAGGGAACTGTTCGACAGCACCTTGCGTCGATGCCACGCGCCGTTCGGATCCCGCGCCAGGCAATCCGTGAACGTGCCGCCCGTATCCACCCAGATCCGCCATATGTCTTGTTCGTTCACGTTTTTCTTCACGACACCAGGTTTTCGGAAAACATACCCCACCATGCTCGCGCGTGGCGCTCCTCTCAAGAGCCGGTCATTACCCTATTGCGGGTCGCGGAAGACGATGCGACAAAGCGGGCGGGAAGAAAAGGCTTGGTTTCCCGTGGCGTGTCCGGGTGCGGACGCTTCGACGCTCAGGATCAAGCCCCCTTTCGCGATTATTTCCTCGGTCTTCCATCCATTTGACCGTTTGTGTCACCCTCGAAGATACCAAACATGCGTTAATCCCGAAAGGAACCGATCCATGAGCCCGTACGTGCCTTGCCGCGTCGTCGTCGCGATCACATTCGCCGCGCTCAGCGCCTGTTGTCTGTTCGCCGACCCGCAACCCGGGTGGACGTGGCACAGTCCTCGCCCCCAGGGAAACCACCTCAACGACATCCAGGTCATCGACGCGAACACGGTCGTGGCGGTCGGCAACATCGGCACGGTCATCCGGTCCGAAGACGGGGCCAAACCTGGGAGATCCAGGAGACCGGCGTGGTGACGGATCTTGCGGGCGTGTACTTCACCGATCCCGAAATCGGTTGGGCGGTCGGCGGCACCAGCAGCTCCCGCAGAATGGTCCGCGCGCACCGACAGGTTGCCAGGCCGCATCAAAACGGAATCTCGTCCTCTTCCTTCGCGCTGTGATCGGTGGTGTCGTCGGGGACCGGTGCTTCCCTGTCGGGTTCTTCGGCCGCGGAAGACGTTCCTTCCGCCTCCAGGCGCCAGGCGTTGAGGTTGACGAAGTAACGGCCGTTGTATTCGCGGCCGGTGATGTCGAACCGCACTTTGACGCGCTGTCCCTCTTCGACGCCTTCGAGTATCGACGCCTTCTCCTTGAGGCACTCGAGCTTGATGTCCTGGGGGAATTTGTCCTCGGTGGTGACTACAAACTCGCGTTTGGAGAACCCGCTGGCGAATGTCTGCGTGTCGAACACCTTCTTGACGGTTCCGGAAATTTCGTAAGCCATAATCGTTACTCAAAAGGCCGCGCGTTGAAAGTCCACCCCGGAATCATAACGAACCTTCGCTCGCGGCTAGTTCGAAAAACAACGGCGAGATCGCGGGTCAGCGGTCCCGCGAGAAGTCGGCATAGGTGTCGCCCAGCGACCGCATGCCAACCGGCCGGTCGAGGATTTCGCGCATGAGAAACGCCTTCCGCAAGCCATCCGGGCTCCGCAGATCGTCCACCAGAGCGTCAACAGCATACGTGCCGTAACGGCGCTGCACGCGGCCCGCCTGGTGCTCGAACTGCTTGCCCCCGAGTCTCTGATTCGACTGTGTTCCCGCCTTGCGAACGACTTCTCCGGCGCTGTGGGTCGCCTGTCGGCGCATTTGCTTGGCCTCTTCCACGCGGCGCAGCTGCTCCTGCAACTCAGCCTGGTAGTCGCGTTGCCGGCTCTCACCCACAGGCGCCAAACCGGGAACGTGTTCCTCCGCCGACCGCTCGGACTCGCCGGACGAGGTGTGAAACCCGCCGGGATCGTCGCGCCGGTTTTCGGGCGCGGACTCGAAGCGCTCGAACCGTTCCGGTTCCGTGGTTGCCTCCGCCGGTACCGGTTCGTAATCGTCCCGCACCGTTTCCTGCACGTACTCCCGCGCCTGGCGACCCTGTTGCCGAGTGACGATCTTGCGGCGAATCTCCTCCTGGATGCGCCGGGCCTCATCCGAGGTGTCTGATTCGCCCGGCGGCCTCTCATCGATTTCCTCACCCCCGCTCCAGATTCGCTGAAACAGGTACAGCAGAACGATGATAACGGGAATAAGGAGTTCGAACCAGTTTTCCATAAGATCGGGTCACGTGCGGACCGTATCGCCGTCAATCGATCAGTGGGGCTCAGCCCGTCGGGCTTTTGCCGCCCACCGGCCCGGAACCGGCAGAACCGCCGTCTTCGGGTTTGGCGATAGATTTGCGCATGTCGGTATCGGACTGAATGTTCATGAAGCGCTGGTAATCCATGACCCCCAAGTTGCCCTGGCGAAACGCTTCCGCCATGGCGAGAGGGACCTTGGCCTGGGCCTCGACCACTTTGGCCTGCATCTCCTGGACTTTCGCCTTGTTCTCCTGCTCCAGAGCGACGGCGGCCGCGCGACGGATTTCCGCCTGCGCCTGGGCCATGTTCTTGTTGGCCTCGGCCTGAGCTTCCTGGAGCTGCGCGCCGACGTTCTCGCCCACGTCCACGTCGGCGATATCGATCGAAAGGATCTCAAAGGCGGTGCCGACGTCGAGGCCTCGCTGCAGCACGACCTTCGAAATCGCGTCCGGACTCTCGAGGACGGTCTTGTAAGAATCCGCCGAACCGATGGTGGTGACGATGCCCTCGCCCACCCGGGCGATGATGGTTTCCTCCTTGGCACCGCCGACAAACCGGTCGAGGTTGGTGCGCACGGTAACCCGGGCACGGACCTTCACCTGGATGCCGTCCTTGGCCACGCCGTCGATGGTGGAGCGGCCCTGCTGCGGGTTCGGACAATCGATCACTTTGGGGTCCACGGAGGTGCGGACCGCTTCGGTCACCGACTTGCCGCTGCCGCGGGTGGCGAGGTCGATCGCACAGGCGCGACTGAAATCAAGGGAAATGCCCGCCTTCATGGCGGCGACTAGCGCCTGGACGGTGGGAATCAGATTCCCCCCGGCGAGGTAATGCGCTTCGAGTTCGTCCGTGGTGAGCTCAACGCCCGCCTTCTTGGCCGTAATGCGCGCGTCCACGACCAGACCGTAAGGCACCTGCCGCAACCGCATGGCGATGAGGTTGGCAATGCTGACGTACGCTCCGGCGAGCCAGGCGCGCAACCACACGCTCAGAAACGAAAAGAAAATTCCCGCGGCGATCAGGACGATGACACCGACAACGATTAAAACAACAATTTGAGGACTCATAGTTTGGTTACCTTTACACGAAAATTATCGAAACCCA
>SLOW01000188.1 GCA_007132315.1 Opitutales bacterium | reverse complement strand
GGCCGGGCCGATATGGACGGCGCCGACGTGACGACGGTGGTCGGCGGCTTGAACAACCCGCAGATGGTCGCGCTCGACCCCGGGGCGGGACATGTATACTGGACCGAGCACTTTCCCGGACAGGACGGGGGCGTGAAACGGGCGAACCTCGACGGCAGTAATCTGGTGGTGATCGATCAGTTCAATCAGCGGTACACGCCGCTGGCGCTGGACCTGGAAAACGGGCACATTTATTTCGGCGATCCGGAAAACGGGATTCTTCAGCGAATGGATCTGGACGGCGAAAACTACGTTGAGCTCGCCGCGGACGTTACCGCCGATTGGGGATTGAACGCGATTGCCCTCGGTCCGGGCGGCGACAAACTCTACTTTCCCGATGTCGACGCCGTGCAGCGTTCGGATCTCGACGGAAGCAATATCGAGCGTCTGGTGGAGGACATGAACCTGCCGCTGGGGATCGCTTTTTCGGCCGACGGCGAATGGATGGTGTGGGCGGAACGGAACGGGACGCTCCCGGGCCGATTGCACGCGGCCCGTCCGGACGGGTCGGACCACGGCATCTTTTATGCGAACCTCGACAGCCCGTTCGGCGTGGCGGTCATCGCCGAAGAGGTGCCGGAGACCTCGTTTGCACAATGGCGGGCCGACCACTTCACTTCGGAGGAACTCGACGACGAGTCAATCAGCGGGCCTTCGGCGACACCGGCCGATGACGGCATCGCCAACCTCATGAAATACGCCCTCGGGCTGGATCCGAAATCGCCCGGTACGGCTGGTCTGCCCGCCCAGGGAATGGCTGACGTCGAAGGCGAGGACTACCTGACGCTGACCTTTACCCGTCCCGACGATCGCGCCGACATCGATTACCTCGTTAGAGTTTCCGGAGACCTCGAAGGCTGGCCTGAAGAGGCGGTGAGGGTGGAGGAACTGACGCAGGTCAACGACGACGGGACCACTACCTATACCTATCGCGACGTCCAGCCGTTGGGGGATGCCGCCCGGCGCTTTATTCGCTTGAACGTCGAACAGCTTCCCTGACGACCGGAGTCCTTGGATAAAGGGGCGCGCGATAAGATTGTACTCCGGCTGGTTCGGTTCGTGAAATGGGCCGGAAAACCGGCGCGGTTGTTTCGGTGACAGACACGAAATCTGTGCGTGCAGTTGTCCGGTTTCGGCCAGCGAGGGACTCGTCCCATGTGGGTCGATCATACATGATTTATGGATACCCTTGAAGAAAAGCAAAATACGCTGGACAACTCCGGAAATTCAGGTTAGAAGATATTCCCGGTGATTGAATTGTCTTTTGATTTTCTTTACTTGGCCGACCGCGCCAAGCTGCCGGGGTTATGAGCGGTCTGCGGTTATCCACAGCTACAGGCGCTGCCGTCACGACGCGCTTTGTCTCTTATGCGGGTTGCAAGGGAAACAAGATTGTGGCGGCGATCGACTCGGCGGCCGAACATCCCGGGGACCGGCCGTTTGTGGTGATGGCCCCGAAATACGGCGAGACAAAGAAAAACAACCTCCAGCTCGCCTATTACCTTGCCGCCAACGGGCTGAGCGTTCTGCGGTTCGATCATACCTGTCACGTCGGGGAAAGCGATGGCGAGGTCACGGAGTTCACGTTGCCGGACGCGGCGGAGGACATCATCCATTCCGTTGATTTCGTCGAACGGGAGTACGGACAAAACGAGGTCACTTTAGTCAGCAGCAGCCTCTCGGGGCGAAGCGCCTTGCGGGCGGCCATGACCGAGCCGCGAATCGCCCACCTGGTGTGTATCGTGGGTGTCCTGAACGTCCAGTATACTTTTCGCGAAATCTACAAGGAGGATTTTGTCGAGCATTACCGAAAGGGAAAGCGGTGGGGGGTGATCGACATACTGGGTCACGACCTGAACCTCGATCATTTCCTCGGTGCGGCCATCGACGCCAATATGCACGATGTCGAAGGAACGGTCGAGGATGTGAAGGCGATCCGCGTGCCGGTTACCTACCTTTCGGCGGAAAGCGACGCCTGGGTGGATCCGGCAGATGTGTCGCGTGCGTTGACCCGTCCCAACGTAACCGTGGAAATCATCAGGGGAGCTCTGCATGAGGTGAGGGAAAATCCGAAGGCGGCGGATTTCACCTTCCGCAAAGCCGTCGTATCCTGTATCGACCGAAATGCCGGAGACGAGCTGATGGCCGAAATCGTCGTTCCGGATAAGCGGATGATTATCGCCCAGAATAAACTCGAACGCGAGCGTTTGCAGAAGCGGCGTCCCCGGACCGAGTCCGAGGAGGATTTCTGGAGCAGTTACCTGGAAAAGTACCAGTTTGTCGAGAATTTCGGCGACTACCAGGAATACATGGATCTGGTCGTCCGACTGCTCGGCCCGATCGAGACCCGGCACGTGCTGCTCGACGCGGGTTGCGGCAACGGGTTGCTCGGCGCCTGGGTGTTGCGCAGGATCATCGAAGAGGAGCGGAAGCGTTTCGATATCCGTCCGGTATACTTCGGTATCGACCTTTCGGAAAAGGGTTTGAGCGACGCCTACAACCGGCACATCGGATTCGCGACCGGGGGAGAATCGGGCGTTTCGACGAATGAGGGTATGCAGATGCTCTATTCCTGCGTGGATCTGGACGAATTCACCAGGAATCCCGGTTTCGAGTACCGGGGGTTGAGTATTCGCGAAAACACTTTCGACAAGATTTGCTGCAGCCTGCTCATATCCTACCTCGAAGAGCCGGATAAAGTGATTGAAAAGTTTTATTCGTTGCTCAAGCCCGGCGGCGTCATCGTGGTTTCAAGCATGAAACCCTACTGCGACATGTCCGCGATCTACAGGGATTTCATGGAACAGCGCGCCAATCCGGAGGAGATCGAATCGGCGCGCCGGCTGCTGCAGGCTGCCGGCAAAATCAAATTGAAAGAGGAACTCGGTTACTATAGGTTTTTTTC
>SLOW01000007.1 GCA_007132315.1 Opitutales bacterium | reverse complement strand
TGGACGGGAACTATTTCGTCGGCTACAGCCACTGGGTCACGCCTTCCAGGGCCTACTACAGAGAAGTGGAGGCCTGGACCCAGATCGAGTCGGTGGTGGAGTTCATGCGGTTTGTCAACGTCCGCGACAACCCGGAGCCGAAGGACCTGAAGATCCGGTACTCGGCCTGGGGAAAGCATGCGCTTCGCGCGCCCTATTACCGGGATCCCCTCTTAAGTGTCGCTCAGGAACCCAGCCTGGTGCGGCTGCCCGACGACCGCCTCTTCTGTGCGATGCGGACCAACAGCGGGTATCTCTGGTACAGTTTGTCGGACGACGACGGCGAAACCTGGTGCAACCCCCGCCCCTTGTTGCGGAAGGACTTTGGCCCGCCGATCTTGCAGCCGGTTTCCTGCGCTCCGATCTATCAACTCGCCGACGGGCGCTACCTTCTCGTGCACCATAACCATCGCGGCCATTATCAAACGGAGCCCGAGCGGACCTTTCAACCCCGGCACCCGGTATATCTCACCCTGGGGGAATTCCGCACCGAAGCCGACCAACCGATCTGGTTCAGCGAGTCCAAGATCTGGATGGACACCCACGGGATAGGGGTCGACGGGCGCAACGAAGCAGACGATCCGAAGGTTCAGACCGGTATCGGCCTTTATTCGAGTTTCACCTCCCACGACCCGGCGAACGTCTTCTGGCATCCGGACCGAAAGTTTTTTCTGGTCGGAAAACAAGTAACCGCCCATTTCCTGGCGGAACTGCGGGTGCCCGACTAAACCCGTCCGTAACAAGAGGGATCCGAAAAATCATGCCGCCCAACATCGTCCTGATAGTCGCCGCCGACCAACGCGCCACCGCCGTGGGCTGCGAAAGCGTCGAACTGGTGCAGACCCCGAACCTGGACGCACTGGCGCAGCGGGGTACCCGGTGCACGGCGGCCTACCATTTCGGCTCGTGCGTACCGGCGGTCTGCGCGCCGAGCCGGGCCATGTTACACACAGGAATCCCTTACACCGAGATCGACCCTGCGCTGATGGGTCCGGTCCGCCCGCCAACGGACCGCAATGTGCCAATCCCTCCGACATTGGGCGAAAAACTGCGGCGAGCCGGTTACCACTGCTTCGGCACCGGCAAGTGGCACAACGGCGTGGAAACCTTCGCCCGGTCGTTTGACAGCGGAGACGCGATTTTCTTCTACGGCATGGCCGATCACTGGTTCACCCCCGCGCATGCGTTCGATCCCAGCGGCTCGTACCCGGAAACCGCCGCCCGAAACGCTCCGGGCCATTCCACCGACGTGTTCGGCCAGACCGCGGTCGATTTCATCCAGAGCCAAAGAGACAGGGAGAATCCGTTCTTCTGCTACTGCGCCTTCACCTCTCCCCACGACCCCCGAACCCCTCCCGACGCCTACCGCCGAATGTACGATCCCCGCCAAATCGACCTTCCCCCAAACTTTCTGCCCGAGCACCCTTTCGACAACGGTGAATTGGAGATCCGTGACGAGCGCCTGCTCGGCCGGCCGCGTGACACCAAAGAAATCCAACGCAGCCTCGCCGCGTATTATGCGATGATCAGCCACATGGATACGTGGATCGGACGTATTTGCGAGGCCGTCGACAGCATCGGCAAAACCGCGAACACCCTCGTCGTTCACACGGCCGACCATGGACTCGCTCTCGGCCAACACGGATTGCTCGGCAAACAGAATATGTACGAACATTCCGTGCGCGTGCCCCTGATCCTCGCCGGCCCAGGCGTGCCGGAGGGCCGACGAAATCCCGGCCTGTGTTATCAGCACGACTTGCACCCCACCCTCCTGGAATTCGCGGGCATTCCCGACGAAGGCCGGCTTTTCACCAGCTTGCTTCCTCTGCTGAACGGAAAAACGCCCGGCAGAAACACGGTCGTCAGCGCCTATCGCGACTGCCAGCGAATGATACGCGGCGATCGGCTTAAATTGATCGAATACCGGGTCTCCGGCGACGCTCGACGCCAGGTGTTCGATCTGACCGAGGATCCCTGGGAAAGGAACGATCGGGCCGAGGATTCGCACTTCGCCGAGGAAATCGCACGGCTCGCCTACGAATCCCGAAGGCGGGAGTGTTCCACCGGCCGATTCTCAAGCGGCCTGCCCGGAGCTTGACAGAAAAGCTATAAGCTTATTTGATATATCTAAACTGTCATGTTTCCGCGGCGCGGATTCTTCCAGTCCAATTTTTGAGTTATGAATTCTCACCAATACACAGTTCTGATTACAAACGGTTGGCCCCCGGAGGCAATTAAACCTTTGTCGGGCCTGGCCGAAATCATCCAAGGTCCCGACGACGGCGATCTCATGCCGCGAAGCAAAGTCCTCGAGTTGGCGCCGGAGATCGACGCCGTCATCAACCAGGCAGAGCTCCGCGTCGACCGCGAGCTCCTTGACGCGGCCCCGAAGCTCAAGATTGTTTGCAACGCCGCCCTTGGCACCGACAATCTGAATCTCGATCTGATGGCGGAGCGCGGGATCTGGGCGGCCAACGCCCCGGGGGTTCTCAGTGCGCCCACCGCCGATTGTACCCTCGGGCTGATCCTCGCCCTAGTCCGAAGGATTGCCGAAGCCGACCGGTACGTGCGGGCGAGCCGCTGGAAGCGCTTCCAGCCCGGCCTGTGGGATGGCATGCTGCTCGAAGGCAAGACACTCGGTATCGTCGGCTACGGCAAAATCGGACAGGCTGTCGCCCTGCGGGCACGGGCGTTCGGCATGAAGGTCGTCTTTACCCGGCAATCGGCCGATACCGACCCGGATTACCGCGAACTCGATACGCTCCTCGAAGAATCGGATATCGTCACCCTTCACACGCCCCTGACGAACGACACCTATCACCTCCTTTCGGCCGCCCGACTCGCACAAATGAAACGCGGCGCCTTCCTGGTGAACATGTCCCGCGGAAAAGTCGTCGACGAAGAGGCCCTGA
>SLOW01000111.1 GCA_007132315.1 Opitutales bacterium | reverse complement strand
TCAAGACCTACGACACCCACTTCAAGATGAATCCGCCCCTCCGCACCGAAGAGGACCGCCGCGCGATCATCGACGGGCTCAAGGACGGCGTGATCGACTGCATCGCGACCGATCACGCGCCCCACACCGACTTCGAAAAGGACCAGGAATTCGATTACGCTCCCTTCGGGATCGTCGGGCTGGAAACCGCCCTGGCGGTTTCGCTGGAAATTCTTTACCACAGCGGAGAACTGTCCCTCCCGCAAACCCTCGCCCTAATGACGTCCAAACCCGCCGGCGTGGTCGGACTGGACAAAGGAACCCTGCTGGCGGGAGCGGATGCGGATGTCATCGTATTCGATCCCGACGAGGTGTGGGAGGTCGATCCGACCCGTTTTTTCAGCAAGTCGTGCAACTCCCCCTGGAATTACCGTTCACTCAAAGGCCGAACGCGATCGACGATCGTCGGCGGCGAAGTGATCTATCACGAGGGAAAGATTCGGCGAGATGGTTGACGAAGTACCGCCGTCCATGGCCCTCTACGTGGTCCTGTTGCTCATCGGCGGGTTCGTCGCCTTCATCCACTGCCTGAGCAGACGATCTTTCAAACTCGACCGGTCGCTGGTATCCGCCTGGCGAATCCCGCCCCCGGACTTCGGATTCTTCGTGGCCTCGCTGGCGCTGGCCTTCATCCTGGTGCAACTTCTATTCGCCGCCCTGGTTCCGGCGCCCGGGGAAGACGCCGCGCTGTCACCGCGATTGATGCTGTTCGGAGGCGCCCTGAGCCAGCTCACGTTTATTGCGGTCTGGGCCTTTTTTCGTGTCAATTCGCCCCAGCATTTCCGAACCCCGCTGAGTTTCGCCCCGATTTCCTGGTCGGCCTCGGCCCTCTGGGCGCTGTACGCGTTTCTCGCCTTCATCCCGGTCTTCACAATTGTCAACGTAGCCTGGGGACTCACCCTCGACACTGTTGCCCCGGAAGCCCTGCGCACCCAGGAAATGGTAAACGCGCTGATGGACGCGACCTCGATTCCCCTGCTCGCGGGCATGTTCGTGCTGCTGGTCGTCATCGCCCCCATCGCCGAAGAACTGATCTTCCGCGGCTGTCTCTACCGCTACCTAAAAGGCATCATGCCCATGGTCGGGGCCGTGGCGGTCTCGTCGGTTATTTTCGGGGCGATTCACCTGCACCTTGCGGGCCTGCCGGTCCTGATCGCGTTCGGCGCACTCCTGTGTTTCGTTTACGAAAAGACCGGGAGCTTGAGAGTCCCGGTACTGCTTCACGCCGTCTTCAACCTCAACACCTTTGTCCTGACCCTTCTGCAAACCGGCGGCGACTGATCCGGGCGGAAAAATCGTCGTTGAACCCACCCGCAAACCCGGATACATGGTGGGAACGTTCCGCCGAGCGACCTCCCTAGCACCATGACTTTCACCGAACTGGCATTCTCCACCGAGGGACGTATCAACCGGGTCACTTTCTGGAAGACCGCGGTGGTTTTTGCCCTGCTCGCCTGGATCGGTTATCTGCTGGTCAGCGCTCCCGACAACGTCGCCGCCTTCGCCGGCTGGATGATTCTGGCGGCTCTGCTGTGGCCGATCACCGCAATGCTGGCGAAACGCTGGCACGATCTCGACCACTCCGCCTGGTGGTCGCTCACAATCCTGATCCCCGTGATCGGCCAGCTCGGAAACCTCTGCGTGTTGGGCTTTCTGCAGGGCACATCCGGCCCGAATCGCTTCGGGTACCCCATGGACGCCGACCGGAAACGCGGACACACCCACCGCGGCTCGCGCCCGCGAACGGATCCACATCCGCGGCCGCCCCGGCACCTGCCGGCGAGCTATCCGGATCTCATGGCCATGTTCGCCAAACTCGCGAAATGCGACGGTCCGATCACCGCGGCCGAAATCGGCGCGGTGGATCAGTTTCTGAACGAGGAACTCTCCCTTTCGGACGCGGCCCGCAAGGAAGCCATCCGCAACTTCCGGGCGGCCCGGGATTCCCGCATGTCGTTCGAGGAACATGTGCGGCGGTTCCGCGACCACCACGCCGAACAGCAGCACTTCCTGGCCCGGACGATCGACATGCTGGTTGCCCTGGCCCTGGCCGACGGTCGCTTGCGGCGCCGTGAGGCGCTCTTTCTCGATCTCGTGGTAGCCGTTTTCGGAGTCAGCAGCCAACGGTATTACGAGTGTAAGTACGGCGACTCCGGTCCCCGGGTCGAAAATACCACCGTGCCGGAGGAAAAGGAATACGCCCGCATTCTCGGCCTGACCGGCCGCGTTTCCCGCGAAGACATCCGAAGAGCCTACCGGGGACTGGTCGGACAGTACCACCCCGACAAAGTTTCGCACCTGGGCTCGCGCCTGCGCGAGGTGGCGGACCAGGAGATCAAGAAGATCAACGAGGCGTACGAATATTTTCGGAAGAAGTACGACCTGTAATTCGACGGGTGCGCTCGGGGGCCCGGGGACGCGTTGCCTGCGGCGGCGCGGGAGCGCCGCCCTCCAGGGGAGGGGCGAATCGCGCCGGGGATATTCCACCGAAAAAAGCCCGAAGCGCTTGGCTTCGGGCTCGTTGCATTGGCGGTCCCCGATTTCGGGACGCCGTCTTACTCGATCTTGATTTTCCTCTTCTGGGCACCGGCGCTCTTGGGGAGCGTCAGGCGCAGTACGCCGTTCTTCAATTCGGCGTGGATCTTCTCCTGCTCCAATCCCTCGGGAAGCATCAGGTGCAACCGGTAATCGAAATCGCCGGTTTCGACCCAGACAGCCGTCCACTCCGCCGGCCGGTTCCAGCTGCGGCCGGCCGTCAGGAGCAACTCGCGGCCTTCCACCGAGAGATTGAGATTGTCCCGCTTCACACCGGGCAGGAACACCTCCAGCCCGAGGGCGTCATCGGACTCCTTGATTTCGTAGTGCGGTGCCACGGTCGCCCGTGCCGCGGGGGCGTCCGCCGCCCGGTTCCGGGACAAGCGGCCTTCTCTGGTTGGAATCACTGTCTTATCCGAAGTCATAACACATCCCTCCTTTCGTCATCGAACGGGTTCACTTCCCTTCCTCAATCATCACCTTTCGGGCGCGATCCTCTTCCCGCTTGGGAAGGGTCACGGTCAACACGCCGTCCTCATAAGCGGCCTTCACCTGATCTTCCGCGATCGCCTCGGGTAGCCGGACACTGCGGCGCACCTCGAACGTGCGCTGCGCTTCGCCGTCGTCCCCGAAGCCCTTGCGAGCCCCGCCGACGGTCAGGATGCCGCGCTCGATTTCCACGTTGATCGCGTCCTTGTCCATGCCGGGCAGGTCCATCCGCACGTAATAGTGTTCGCCGTCCTCATAGAGATCGGCCGCCGGACGGACCATCGAAGCCCGGTCGCCCCGATAACCGAAGAAATCGTCATCGAAGGGCAGATCGAACAAGCGGTCGAAGCTGCGTGCCCAATCCGAGATCCGCGGCCAAGCCGTGCCGAAGAACGGATCGCCATGTGTCAAACCGGTATTCGGATGATTTCTTTCTATCAGTCTCATAACAGACACCTCCTTTCAAATTGGATTGGTTTCCGAATGCCCAACGCATTCTCTCTTACAATTAGCTTAACGCATGCCAGAACGCCAGAACCTTAAGTTTTTCTTTATAAGTGTTTTAATAAATAAGAATCGGCGGCGGGCGAGCAAGGGTGTCTCACAAAATGTGCCATAACGATCCATGTAGACGGAAATGCTCACGTCATCGTTCGGTCCCGGCTCAACCGAGACGAGTGCCGTTCCCTGTCACGGTGTTTTTATTTGACCACATATCCCATTCGAAATCATCGCTTTGTTTCAACTCTGAAATGTTCGATTTCAAATGCCTTTTCATGCGGCTTGCGGCCGTCAAACGAAAAGGCCCCGCATTCCCTGTGGTGTCGCGTGCTGCGGGCTTGACGCCCTGATGGTAAACGGGATTGCATGATCGGCTTATGACAACCGACCAGGCGTCCGACACTTCCATGGAATCCATTGTGGCCCTTTGCCGCCGGCGGGGGTTTATTTTCCAGTCATCGGAGATTTACGGCGGCGCGAACGGATTTTTCGATTATGGTCCCCTCGGCGTCGAGTTGCGCCGCAACATCAAGGACGCCTGGTGGAAGGATTTTGTGCAGCGCCGCGACGACATCGTGGGCCTGGATTCGACCATCATCCACCACCCGAAAACCTGGGAGGCCTCGGGACACGTGGACAACTTCACCGACCCGCTGGTGGACTGCAAGGTGTCCAAGCAGCGGTACCGGGCCGACCAGCTCTTTTTCGCACCGGTCGATGTGGACGGCGAAACCATCGGGTACGTTTCGGGCCTGGAGTCCGAGGAACTCGAAGCGACCCTTCGGGAAGCGGCCGAGCGGATGAAACGCAAGAAGGGCGTTCGGGGCGAGCTCGCTCCGCTGCGCGTCCGGGATTTCACGGAAGCCTCGGCGAAGGAAATCGCTCTGGTGCCCTCGCCCGCCACCGGAGAACCCGGCAGCCTGACGCCCCCGCGTTCGTTCAACATGATGTTCGAAACGCACATCGGAGCGCTGCGCGACGAGAACTCCCTGGCCTTCCTCCGACCGGAAACCGCCCAGGGGATCTTTATCAATTTCCGCAATATCGTGGACACGGGGCGGGTGAAGATTCCCTTCGGAATCGCTCAGGTGGGCAAGGCGTTCCGAAACGAAATCAACCCGCGCAATTTCATCTTCCGCTCCCGCGAGTTCGAACAGATGGAGATCGAATACTTCATCGCGCCCGACGCGGACTGGGAGCGGTGCCACCGGGAATGGATCGACGCAGGCATCGACTGGTTGGGCGGCATCGGCATCCCCCGGGATCAAATTAGTGAATACGCCCATCCGAAAGAAAAACTGTCGCATTATTCCAAGGGCACGGTCGATCTGATGTACAGGTTTCCGTTCGGCGTGCAGGAACTCTGGGGGTTCGCCGCCCGGGGGAACTACGATCTGACCCAACACCAGAAATTCAGCGGCCGGTCGATGGAAATATTCGATGAAGCTTCGAAGAAGAAATTCATCCCGCACGTCATCGAACCCAGCGTGGGCGTCGATCGCATTCTGCTGGCGGCCCTGTGCTCCGCCTACGCGGAGGAAACCGTCGAGGGCGAATCCCGCACCGTGCTGCGTCTCCACCCGCGCATCGCGCCGGTCAAGGTGGCGGTGTTTCCCCTGGTAAAAAACAAACCGCAACTGGTGAAAATCGCCGAGAACCTGTATCGGCGGGTACGGCGCAAATACGCCGCCTTCCAGGACGTCTCCGGCGCCATCGGCCGCCGGTACCGTCGCATGGACGAAATCGGTACGCCGTTTTGCGTGACGGTGGATTTCGACACGTTGGAAGACGGGACGTTCACCCTCCGCGACCGCGACACGATGGAGCAACAGCGCATCCGCGAGGAAGATCTGTTTCGCCTGCTGGAAGAGCGGATCGACTGAGCGGCCGGGGAACAGGTGTCCCGGTTCCAGGATTCGCGCTGAAGCGGCGACCTGCGCACACAACCGGATATTCCGCAGCACCGCTCTTCAGACGGCGAGGCGCGGTGTTCCGGCAAGATTCACATTCTTTTTATTCGCGCCAAAGAAGCTGCGATCGCACGCAGAACCGCTTAATCAAGCCCTTTGCAGCGGCATGGGAGCGTCCGCAATCGAATCGCGCGGCTCCCGGCGCACCGTGTCTTTCACCTTGACCGGAAAGCGGCTCTCCAAGAGGCTGTTACATTGTTCGGGTACAGGCCCAAACCCGCGGCAGGCGTTCGCGGGAATGTCCTACCGAAATCCATACACCACCGGCAGATTCACATTCAGTCCTCCATGGCGCGAAAAATCAGTTTTCTGAACTACAAAGGCGGAGTCGGCAAGACGTCGTTGATCGTCAATCTGGCCTCCTGCCTCGCCCTCTCGGGCAAACGGGTACTGCTATGCGATCTCGACACACAGTCCAACGCCAGCATCTGGCTCCTGAGGCTCGACCGCTGGAACGGCATCAATAGTTCGGGAGAAGGCGCCGTTTATTCCATTTTCAACCCCGGCAACGCCACCCTGGCGGACTGTCTGGTGCGCGACGTCGTCCAGGACAAGAACGGCGAAAAAGTCATTCCCGGTCTCGACCTGATCCCCACCACGTTCAACCTGGTTGACCTGGAAAGCGACCTGGAGAGCGGAAATCCCAACCAACCACCGTATTCCATTTTCCACGAGCAACTGGCGGAACTGGAGGACGATTACGATTTCATTTTATTCGATTGTCCGCCCAACATCCTGCGCGCGTCCCAATGCGGCGTTTACAGCAGCAACGAAATCTACGTTCCGGCCAATCCGGACGCCTTGAGCCTGGTCGGGTTCACGCTGCTGGTCGAAAAACTCCAGAAATTTCACCGCGCCTCGGCCAGCTTCCGCCGCAGCGGCATGGGCGTTCCCGCGGAGATCCGGGGAATCATCTTCAACTCGATCAAGGGCAACGTCGATATCGAGGTCCCCAAGATCCGGATGCAGCTTCGGCTGAACCAGTTCCGCAGCCAGAAAAAAGTATCCGCCCAAGCGAAGATTTTCAACGCCCAGGTCCGGGATGCGAACATCGTCCGCCGAGCGGTCACGCTCGGGCTGCCGGTGGTCCTGGTGGGCGACCATCGCCACGAGGGCGAAAGTGTGGTGACCGACTACAACCACGTCGCGGACGAGCTTGTGCAGCACGAACCGACCTGAGTTATTCACCGGATTGCGCAAAAAGTAGCTTAAGGTTTTTCCATGAACTTGTTACGTTTAATCCTTGTTCGAAACGTTTCTAGTGCCCGGTATTTTGCGCAATCCTCTCGCCCGCAAGCGCGAATCGCGGCGTTGCGACCCTACAATCCGCTTGCTTACGTACTCAAGTACGCGCCCAAGCGGATTCGGGTCGCGCCTTGCGCTGCACCATTTCTGGGCTTCGCGAATAACTCAGGCTAACCCCGTCAATCTCTCAAAACAATGCCGGACTCCGAGAACACGAACACCGACAAATCAGCCTCCGCCCGCTGGGATAAGATCCGGGCCAGTTTCCAGAGTTCCATGCTGGTGGACACAAAACTTTCCAGTCTCGCCGAAAGCCTGGATACCGAGCCCTGGCCGCTGAAAGGCAAGGATGAAACACCCGCCAAATACGTGGATCTGTCCTACGAGGAGTTGGAGGCGACTCCGGAAATGCAGAGCAACCCGGAGCGAATCGCACTGCTGGTGAATATCCTCGAAGGCACGTTGGCGTTCGACGATCCGTTCGGGGAGATGGTGCAGGCGGAGGAAGCTGCTAGCGCCACGGAAGAGAACGAGGTGATGAAAAACCTGCGTCGCCTGGACATTCCTCCGGAGTTTCCGCTCGTCCTGACCAACCTCTCCAAGGAGGCGCGCCAGCTCTGCGACAATCAGAATTTGAAGACGCTGCGGGAATTCGCGGACTTCTCCCAAAACATGGCCCGGCACATCGTGCTGGCGGGCGATTTCAGGCGTTTGCTGAATTCCCTCATCCACATCGACGAAAAAACCATCGCCACGTACCTTCCCTTCCGTCCCGGAAGCAAAGGGCTCCACCTCCCCGAAGCCATCGGCGTGCTGGTGGACAGCCTTGGCACGGAGGAACGCCTGGCACTTTACCGGAAATACGGCGGTCGGCTGGAAGACGAGGAAAAGGAGCTCGCCGACAAGGTTTCCCGGCAGAAACTGACCGAACGGGAGAAGGAACTGGTAGAACGACTGGGGCCTGTTTTCGAACATTTTCCCCGGGAGAAAGCGGACCTCGAATCGATGATCAACTACGGCCAGGCACTGGATCGGTTCTTCGTACCCATCAACAACCCGGTCAAGGAGACCCTGGCGGCCCGGCTGGCCACCACCCGAATCAAGGGAGCGACACGTCCAAGCGGTCCCGCGCCCGGCGCGCCGTCCGCGGGCGATGCCGCCGAGCGATCCGCGGCCAAGCAGTCCGAAGGGGGCGTTCTCAAAACCCTGGGCGACTTTTTGAAAAAGTTCCGCAAGAACTGATCGCCGCCCCCGCCGTCAACCCGATGCGAATCGAATCGTCATGAGCACGCCCGAAAGAAGGCCCCTCCCCCCGCTGAAACGCCGGCTGAGCCTGAGCAGCTTGAACAACTATTCGCAGGAGCTCTCCCGCGAGTCGCAGCGGTCCGTGGACGCGATCCGTTCGCTGACCGAATCGTCGTTGCACGAAGCGCGCCAGACGTTCGACGCACGGAACCTGGAAGAATTGACCGCTTCGCTGCGGGAACTCGAAGTCACCCTGCAGGAACGCGAAGAAGCCCTGCAGAGCTCGGATGCCCGCCTGCAGGAAAAGGAACGCGACCTGTGGGAAACGGAGGCGCTGATCAAGGCGCGGGAAAAGCTCCTCCAATCCACGCGAAAAGCGGCGGGACCGGAGACGTCCGAGATGTCGAGTGAGGCGAAGAAAGCCCTGGAAGAGTGGCGTGCGGAACTCGAAAGACAGGAAAAGTCCCTCCAGGAAGCCCGAGCCGCTCTGAAGGAACGGGAGGAATTCCTGGACCAGAGTGAAAACACGCTGTTTGACAAATTCCAGCAACAGCAGGAACAGGAGACCGAACTCGACCAGCGACGGGAGGAACTCGAGGCCCGCGAAGAGGCGATCGAACGCCGGGAGAAAGAACTCGCCGAGCGCGGCGAATCCGGTTGACGCCGCTCCGCCCCGCGCGACCGGGACCGGGCGGGCTGGCGGCGAAGCGGGCGGGACGTTACCTCTGGCCGGGTTCGTCGATCAGGCGGATACGGCGCTCGTGGCGGCCGCCTTCGAATGGGGTCGCCAGCCAGGTATCGACGATTTTCAGGGCGGTGTCGGCATCGATCACCCGCTCGCCCAGCGAGAGCACGTTGCCGTCGTTGTGCCGGCGGTTCAGGCGGGCGACCTCCTCGTTCCAGCACAGGCCGCAACGAACCCCTTTCACCCGGTTGGCGACGATGGCCTCGCCGTTACCCGAGCCGCCGAGAACGATCCCGCGGTCGAATCGCCCCTCGGCCACCGCTTCGGCCACCGGCCGAATGTACACGGGGTAGTCGGCCGGCTCCGCGGAATAGGCGCCGAAGTCCTCGACTTCGATTCCGCGTTCGGCCAGATGTTTTCGAATCATTTCCTTGTAGGCGAACCCGGCGTGGTCCGAACCGATGGCAATTCTCATAAGGAGCCTGATTAGAAAGGATTGACCGCGCAGGCCAAGCAAAATTCCCGCTTCAACGGTAACCGGGAAGAAAACCGGCTTCGGCCTCAAAGAGTTCCAGGGTCATGGCCTTGATTTCCGCCGGAGAACAAACCGCGGCGGCCAGGGGGTCCAGCAACAGGGCGTGCACGGCCAATTCCTTGCTCTTCTCGATCGCCGCTTGCGCGCCGAGATCGAACAGGCGCATGTTGGAGTCGCAGAGCGCGGCCATCTGCGGAGGCAGCTGATCCTGCCTCGCTGGCTGAACACCGTTGCGATCGATCAGGCAAGCAACCTCGACACATCCGTCGGCGGGCAGGTTCGGGATGAGCGCGTCCCCGCCGCCGGCGCAGTTCATCACGTTGCCGTGGATGCGGTGCGGCGTGTCCTTCTCCCGTGCCTCGATAATCCAACTGGCGTATTCCCAACTCCGGTCCCATCCGACCGAGCGCTTGCCCGCCAGCATCTCCTCGCGTTCCCGGTCGGCCCCGCGGCGCCACTCCGGCCAGTTGTTGGCGTAAAACCCCGATTCGCCGTGGTATCCGGCGCGGCAATACCGTTCGCGCAGATCCTCCCGTTTGCGGTAATAGGGCAGATATTCGGAGAGGTGACCGCTGCTTTCGGTGATAAACGCTCCGAAGTGGAGCATCATGTCCTTGCGCACCAGATCGTCGGCATCCTCCGGATCATCCGATTTCCCGTCGAGATCGCGGCGCGCCTTCTTCATGAGCCGCGGATACAAATCCTCGCCCCGGTGACGCAGGGTCGTGAACCAGGCGAGGTGATTGATCCCGGAGCATACCCACTCCATCTCGCGCAAGGGCACACCGGCCCGCCGGGCGAGCAGTTCGCTCGTTCCCTGAACCGAATGGCAGAGCCCGACCACCCGCATGGCGCTGGTGCGGGACGCGGCGAGACAGAGCATGTTCATCGGGTTGGTGTAATTCAGCACGAGCGCGCCGGGGCACATCTCCTCGGCGTCGCGGAGAATCTCCAGCCACGACGGAATCGTCCTGAGCGCCTTGAAGAGGCCGCCCGGCCCGATGGTGTCGCCGATGCACTGATCGATACCGTAGCTGGCCGGTATGTCATGGTCGAAGCGCACACAGTCCACGCCGCTGACCTCGATGCAATTGACCAGATAATCCGCTCCGGCCAGCACCTCGCGCCGGTCCGGCGACGCCTCGATCCGCCACGCGTCGCCGCCGGGCAGGCCGGCCTTCAGTTTCTCGACCACGCCTCGCATGGCGTGGAGCCGCCCTTCGTCGATATCGACCAGGGCGAAAACGCCGCCGCGAATGCCGGGAATCCGCAGCACATCGCTTATCACCCGCGGGGTGAAGCCGCTTCCGGCCCCGAGGAATACGATTTTGATCGGACGATCGACGGTCCCCGGCAGTCCCGATGCGCCGGCGTCTTTGGTGTGACCGGCGTGGCCGGCCCGGCCGGCCTGGGTTTCTTGTTCAGCCATGGTTAATCAATAAAACGTTTTTCGATATCACCGTACGTCTCGATCCGGCGATCCCTGAAAAAGGGCCAGTTTTGCCGCACTTCCTCGATGCGGTCGAGATCGCATTCCACCACCAGCACCTCTTCGCGATCCGGGGCCGCTTTGGCCATGACCTCGCCAAACGGGTTGGCCACGAAGGAACCGCCCCAGAAATCGAGGGCGTCCTCACGTCCGGTGCGATTGACCGCGGCGACGAAACAGCCGTTGGCCACGGCGTGGCCGCGCTGGACCGTTTCCCAGGCCGTTTTCTGGGCATCGCCCTCGCTCTCCCGTTCCTCGTCCATCCAACCGATCGCCGTCGGATAAAACAGGATGCGCGCGCCCGAGAGGGCGGTGAGGCGCGCCGCCTCCGGGTACCACTGATCCCAGCAGACCAACACCCCGATGCGGCCGTACCGGGTATCCCAGGCGCGGTAGCCGAGATCGCCCGGGGTGAAGTAGAATTTCTCGTGATAGTTCGGGTCGTCGGGGATGTGCATCTTGCGGTACTTCCCCAGGTAGGCGCCGTCGGCGTCGATGACCGCCGCAGTGTTGTGGTAAATCCCGGGCGCCCGCTTTTCAAACAGCGACGCCACCAGCACACAGCCGTGCTCGGCCGCCGCGCGGGAAAGGCGATCGGTTGTCGGCCCCGGCACGGCCTCCGCCAGGGAAAAACGTTCGGCGTCCTCGGTTTGACAGAAATAGCGCGTCAGGAACAGCTCCTGCAGGCAGATGATGCGCGCCCCGCGCGAGGCCGCTTCCCCGATACCCCGCAAGGCGCGTTCCAGGTTTTCCTCCCGGTCTGGACCGCAGCGCGACTGGATCAATCCGATGCCAACGTT
>SLOW01000309.1 GCA_007132315.1 Opitutales bacterium | reverse complement strand
TAGGTCTACACTACAAGCCATTCTGAACGATGTGGTCGCTTAACCATGCTGCCTACAGCGCCGTCCAATGCCGAAAAAATCGATTTTCGAGGTCGAGTTGGTCAAGTCGGGCTAGCAGCTTGTCGGAATTATTCACCGGATTGAAAGAGAACCGCGGTTTACGGGAAAAGCGCAAAATAAGAGAAGCTGGCCTGGGTTCGCGGTGAATATTTCAGGCTAGGCTAGAGGTGCACGTTGCTTGCACTCCCGGTTGCCTTCCCGATCAATCGGACGCGAACAGCCCGGCCACACGATCGGCGAGCTGCCGGTGGCCGTTGTCCGTCAGGTGGATGCCGTCCGAGGTTCCCTCGTGTGCGCTCAAAACGCGCGCCAGCACGCGTCCGGGAATCAACGGCACATTGTGTTCGCGGGCCAGACGCCGTTGCACGCGGCCGTAGGGACGGTACCCGGCCACCACCGGGAGTTCGAACATGAGGGTTTGGCGTTCGCCGTCGGTCAGTTCCTCCAGCAGCGCGCGGAGGTGTCGCTCAAACTCCCCGCGCGGCCTGCGCAGGAGAATGTCGTTGCCGCCCAGCAAGACGATTACCAGCGCGTCCTCGTCTTCGATACCCCGCAGTTGTTCCGGCCCGTCCGCCAGTCTCGCGCCGGGCCGCGCCGTACTGTTGACCGAGAACCCGGTGATCTCTTCCAGCCGTTCCGGCCAGGTGAAGCTTTCCCGCCCGATGCCGGCGGAAAGGGAGTCGCCCAGCACATGAATGGACGGCGGAGTCGCCGGCGCCGGCAGGCGCTGGTAGGGGAGTTCCATCAGCATCGCGCCGCAGGTCGCCACAGCCAGGACGGCGCTCGCCGGACCGCACAGCATGCGCCCATCGCGCGCCCGCAGGAAACCTTCCGCCAAAGCGATGATCGCCAGCACGGTCCACAGCGGCAACACCCCCCGAGGCAGCGCCGGACCACTGATCAAAACTCCGGCGATCCCGGTCAGCATCGCGAAATGAAACCATCGTGAGACCCCGTCGCCCCGCAAGAAGTAACCGGCAACCACCAAGATTGTCAAGCAGGCCGCCAGGGCCAGGAAGACACGTCCCCCGGCGACGTGAAACAAGAGCTCGGTCATGACGGCAGGTTTACTCGAGGGACGGCCCCGGCAAAAGCCAAAAACCTGGCGAGGCGTATCCATCGCGGCAACGTGGAACTCTGTTGGAAGTCCCTCCCGCGATGGAACAGAAATCCGCCGGACGCCTTCGCTTTCGGATTCGTTCGATCATTCCGCCGCCAGCAGGCGCTCGATCTCGTTGCTCAGAGATTCCTTGAGGGTGGGGGAGAAACCAACGTGCACTTTTTCAAGCGTTCCATCCTTGCCTACGATGACGGTGTGCGGGATGCCGGTGACGCCGTAAGCGTCGGCCACCGAGCCGTCCGCGTCCATGGGAACGACCAGATTCCAGTCCCGGGTTTCGAGGAAGCCTTTCACCTGATCTTCGCTTTCCCGCAGGTTGATCGCGTAAAAGACCACGTTCCGGTCACGGTACTCGGAAGCGACGTCCATCAGCGCCGGCATCGCCTGAATGCAGGGGCCACACCAGGTCGCCCAGAAATCCAGGATGACGATATCCTCGCCGCGGTGGTCGGCCAGGGCCGATTCGCCGCCGTCCAAGAGAGGCAGTTCGAAATCCGGCGCCGCTTCACCCACGAGCGAATCGACGTCTCCGCCGGACATCGGCTCGGAAGCCTGCTGCTCCAAAGCGGTGAATAGGTCATCAACCTCGCGCGTCCCTTCCGGCGGTTCGAACGTGAATGTGTCGGCCGGCAGGGATTCATCCGCCGTCCAGTCGCTCAACGCGAAAATCATCTCCATCTCCATTTCGCCCAGACCGGGCGCCATTTGCTGGTCCGCCATCTGCCGCATAAACTCCGTCAGATCCGCCTTCGCGCCGACGAGAAAGGTTCGTTCGCCCTTGAGTATCGACAGGTCGATATCGACTTCGACGTTCAGGGCATCGAACATGGCCAGTTCCTCGGCATCCAGCTCTTGGCGCCAGTCCTCCCCCAGCTGTTCGCTGAATTCAGCCTGTCGCAGAGGAAGTCTTACGGTGTGCACGACACCGTCATCCCGTTCCTCAACCCCCAGGTATTCAGGATCTCCCAGCGACGCGATATCCAGGCCCGCGATCTTTCCGGTCATCAACGCCTGCAACACCATCATCAGTTCCCCGCCGAGCGGAAAACTCTGTTCCAGAACCTCGCCGATCTCCCCCGGCGCCGGATTGACCGTGTAACTCTCCACCATCGGGACGTGCACGAACACCTCGTCGCCGTCGCTGATCAGGTTTTTCCCGGACAAGCCGTCCCGCAACACGACCGCCACCTTGTTCGGCGCTTCGTATGCGAAACGGTAACGGGTTTCCATGCCATCATCCATACCCGCCATG
Organism: Opitutales bacterium; assembly: GCA_007132315.1. GTDB lineage: Bacteria > Verrucomicrobiota > Verrucomicrobiia > Opitutales > T3Sed10-336 > SLOW01. The sequence continues at coordinate 528 of SLOW01000309.1, read as the reverse complement.
CGAATTCGGACGGTGTAGGTGATTTCTGCGCTCAATGTTTCCGCCTCCCGGACGGTATCGAAAACCTCCCGAATCAGCCCCGCGGGATCCGGATTTTCGGCGGACACGATATGGGCCGCCGTCAAAGCGCCCGCCAGAATACAGGCACGCGCACCGTGAGAAAAAACAGAGACAGGTAACGTTTTCATTGAGAAATTCCGGGTACAGTTAATGGAGATCGACAACCGTTTCGATCCGAAACCCAACGCTGGCCTGACCGGAAGAAGAAGTCAAAGGTTTACGCAATCGCCCCAACCCGTAACCTTGCACAATTCGCTCACCAACGCCCGGGACAACACGCTTCCCGCCAAAAAAGCCGAGCCAATCCCGAATGGCGCGGTTACGACAATGGATCGGATGATTTCGGATGAACCAAATCACATCAACTATTCCGAATTCTGCTCGGTTAAGGCGGTGGATCGACGTGGCTTAGCCCGACTTGACCAACTCGACCTCGAAAATCGATTTTTTCGGCATTGGACGGCGCTG
>SLOW01000367.1 GCA_007132315.1 Opitutales bacterium | reverse complement strand
CACCGAAACGGACACCCGCCCGCGGCGGGCGAACGCGCGCGTTCGCTCCAGGACAACGGCCTCCATTTCTTTCCATTCGCGGGGGAGTGAAACGACGATGTCGAGATTGCGCTTGTTCACCGAGGATACTTCGACGGACAACTCGTGCTCGCCCTCGTTCGCCGTGGCGCGACCGTATCCGGTCATGCTGATCATGATTCGCCGCCCGACCCGGCTTCGATAAGACGCGACGCCTGCTGCACGTCCTTGTCGCCGCGTCCGCTCAGGTTGACGACCAGCAGAGAATCCGGATCCATCTCCGGCGCGCGTTTCATGACGCAGGCGAGCGCGTGGGATGATTCCAGAGCGGGGATGATTCCCTCCAAACGGGCACAGGTCCGAAACGCCTCAAGCGCATCGCGGTCAGTCGCATAAGCGAATTGAATACGTCCGCAATCCCGGTAATAAGCGTGTTCGGGTCCGATGGCCGCGTAGTCGAGCCCGGCCGAAACCGAGTGCGTGAGACCGATCTGACCCTCCTCGTTCTGCAATATGAAGGTCTTGCACCCTTGCAACACGCCCAGGCGGCCGCCTTCGAAGCGGGCCGCGTGTTCACCCAGACTCAACCCGTGCCCGCCGGCCTCGACGCCGACCAGGCGCACGTCGGGCTCCTCCAGAAAGTCGAAGAAAAACCCAATGGCGTTGCTCCCCCCGCCCACACAAGCGATCAATTCATCCGGAAGGCGTCCCTCCGCCTCCTGGATCTGGCGCCGCGTTTCCTCGCCGATAATCTTGTGGAAATTCCGGACCATCATCGGATAGGGGTGCGCCCCCAGGGCCGACCCGAGCACGTAATGGGTCGAACGCACGTTCGTCACCCAGTCCCGAATGGCTTCGTTAATCGCCTCTTTCAGTGTCCGTTGACCGGCCTGGACACCGCGCACCTCGGCGCCGGACAAGCGCATCCGGTAAACGTTCAGCGCCTGCCGCTCCATATCGACCGCGCCCATGTAAATCACACACTCGAGCCCCAGTTTGGCGCACACGGACGCGGTGGCGATGCCGTGCTGCCCGGCCCCGGTTTCGGCGATCACCCGGGTCTTGCCCATCCGCTGCGCCAAGAGGGCCTGCCCGAGCGCGTTGTTGATCTTATGCGCTCCGGTATGGAGCAGATCCTCCCGCTTGAAGTAGATCCGCGCCCCGCCCAGGTGGCGGGTCAGGCGCTCCGCCAGATAGAGTTCGGTCGGCCGGCCGGCGTAGGAGCGCAGCTGTGCCGCGAGTTCGTTCCGGTACCCCTCGTCGCTCCAGGCCTCCCGGTACGCCGCCTCCAATTCCAGGAGCGGCGTCACCAGTGTTTCCGGAACATACATACCCCCGTAGGGCCCGAAGTGTCCCGTCAGATCGGGCAGGGCATGGCGCCCGGCGGCGGTGTCAACCGTTGTCATACCGGCCGACGATAGGAACCGCCGCCGGTGGAGTAAAGAGCGAACCCCCGGGAACCGCGCGTATTCAATCGCGCTTGATGGAGACCAGGGTAATGTCGTCGGCGTAGGTTGACAAACGTCCCGAGAACCGGTCCACGGTCTCGATGATCCCCTGATTGAGCTCGCGGGCGGAACGGTTGCGCAGGGTCTTGATGACGTCGGCCAGGCGGCCGCTCGAAAATTCGATGCCCTCGTCGTTGCAGGTCTCCGTGACCCCGTCGGTGTACATCAGAAAAATATCACCGCTTTCGAACGGCACCCGGCGTTCCTCGATCACACTGTCGAACAACTCCTCGGACACCATGCCAACCGCCATCCCTTCAGCCGTCAGCGTCTCGACGACGGGAATCCCCGCCCGCTCGTCGCGCCGGCAAAGCAGCGGTTGCTCGTGGCCGGCGCGGCAGAAGGTGATCGCTCCGTTCTTAGTGTCGATGACCACGTAAATCAGTGTGATGAACATATCTCCCCTCATGTCTGGCACCATGGACCGATTCAGCTCGGACAGCACCCGCGAGGGGGAATCATACAGGCGACCGAAATGCCTCAGGTTGGTCCGGCAGATCGTCATCAGAAGCGACGCCGGAATCCCCTTCCCCGACACGTCGGCCACGACCACCCCGAGACGGCCGTCCGCCAACGGAAAGAAGTCGTAAAGATCTCCGCCCACCTTCTGCGCGGGCAGGTAACAGGCGTCGATGTCCAGCGAGGGGACCCGCGGAAAGGCGGTGGGCAGCAGCATCTGCTGAATATTGCTGGCCAGGCTCAAATCGACGTCGAGTTTGCGCTTCTCCAACTGCAGATCGAGGAGCTGCGAGTTGTGAATCGCCAACCCCGCCTGCTCGCCCAGGGTCCGGATCAGCGAGACATCCGTCTCGTTAAAACAAAGCCCGTCCGCCGGATTGGCCACCGCCAGCACGCCGAGCAATTGCCCCCGGAACAGGATGGGCGCCGCGACCAGGGACTTGACCTCGAGCGAGGGGTCGTCGTGCCTGAGAACGCGGTCGTCGCGCTCGCCGTCCTCCACCAGGATTACTTCGCGTGACTGTGCCGCCGCGCCGATCACGCCCTCTCCGGACTCCAGGACCTCGGACCTCAAAACCTGTTCGATGAACTTCGCCCGGGTGGTCAGCTTCACCCGGGAGCTTTCGGGCAAGCGACGCTGGGGAGGAAACAGACCTTCCACCGCGGTGCCGCGTAACCGGCCGTCCGGGGTCGCCACGAACACACAGGCGCTCAACGCGTTGCTGCTCAGGGTCGCCGCGTGAACGATGCGCTGGTACAACTCGTCGCGGCCCAACCCTTCGCCCAGCGCTTCGACCATGTCGTGCATGAACTCGAACACCATTTGTTTTTCCTGGAGGACCCGCTGCCTTTCCTCGTCGAGCCGTGCCAGTTTGCGGCGGGTCGAGAGACAAACGAACCCCAAGCCAAGCGCACCGATTACCGCGATCGTGAGAATGATGTCGAACATGAGGACCTAGCTCATGGAGGAAATGTCATGACAACCGAGCCGAATCCTCATCGCGATTCAACCTGGTTCTTCAGGTAGGCGATCACGTCCTGGAATTTGCCGCGGTTGTCCTCATCGGCGCACACGAGGTTTTCATGGGCCTCCAAAACCATGCGGGCTTTCTCGGACTGAGGTTCGTCCTTCGTGCCGGAGAGCGGCTTGGGTTCGCCCTCGAAAGCGTGTTCGCCCGAGTCCACATCCATGATGCGGTGCAATCCGAGGTTCCGGATCAGCTCGAAATTGCGTTCGCCCAGCCGGCACAACAGAACTCGGCCCGGAGGATCCTTCTTTTTCAATTCCAGGGCCACACCCGCAAGAATCCCCAGGAAGGTCGAGTCCATACCGGAGCAGTCCCGGAAATCGATCACGAACCGCTGGCGACCCGACGAAATCACCTGGTCGAAAAAATCACGCAACGGACCGCAATTGGCGAAATTGACGCGGCCGTTGACCTTGACCACGGCGGGATCCGAATAGGCATCGACCAGAAACGCCGTTTTTTCCTTTTCAGCCATCGCCCGCCATCGTGTTAAGAGTTACGCTTGCAGAATATCCCGCAACACGTAGGGCAGGATGCCCCCGTGGCGGTAGTATTCGAATTCGATCGCCGTGTCGATCCGGGCGGTCAGCGGCACCCGCTCGGTTTGACCGTCGGCCCGTTGGATGACCAGCGTCACCGTCTGGCCGGGTTCCATGTTTTCGGAAATCCCTTCCGTGGAATAGACCTCCGTTCCATCGAGCCCCAGGCTTTCCGCGTTGGTTCCCTCCGGGAACTGCAGGGGCATCACCCCCATGCCGATCAGGTTGCTGCGGTGGATGCGCTCGAAACTGGTGGCCACCACGGCGCGGACGCCCAACAGGCGCGTCCCCTTCGCCGCCCAGTCACGCGAACTCCCCATGCCGTAATCGATACCGGCCAGCACAATCAAAGGCGTCTCCCGCTCGGCGTACTTGCAGGCGGCCTCGTACACCGTGGTGACTTCCCCGTCGGGCATGAGCTTGGTGAAACCGCCCTCACGCCCGTCGGCCATTTTGTTCTTGATACGGACATTGGCGAACGTGCCGCGGGTCATGATCCGGTCGTTACCGCGGCGGGCGCCGTAAGAATTGAACGCCGCCGGCTCCACATCTTGGGACAGCAAATACTGTCCGGCCGGGGTTTCCTTGCCGAACGCGCCGGCGGGGGAAATGTGGTCGGTGGTGACCGAGTCTCCCAGGATCGCCAGGGGACGCATGCCTTTGACATCCTCAACTTCCCCGGGCTCCATGGAGAAGCCGTCGAAATAGGGCGGTTTCTGGATGTAGGTGCTGTCGTCGTTCCATTCGTAAAGCTGTCCCCCGGCGATTTCGATTTTATCCCACTCCGGATTGCCCTCGAGGACGTTTTCGTAGCGGCGCTTGAACATGTCCGGATTCAATCCCTCCTGCACCGTCTTCCGGATCTCCTCCTGCGAGGGCCAGATATCCTTCAGATAAACCGGTTCGCCATTGTTACCGACGCCGATCGGTTCCTCGGTCAGGTCGATATCCACCCGGCCGGCGAGGGCGAAGGCGACCACCAGCGGGGGCGACATCAGAAAGTTGGACCGAATGGCGCCATGGATACGGGCCTCGAAATTCCGGTTGCCGGAGAGCACGCTGGCCGCGATGAGGTCGCCTTCCTTGACCGCATCCTCGATGGCGGGCATCAGGGGACCGCTGTTGCCGATACACGTGGTACAGCCGTACCCGACCAGGTTGAAGCCCAGTTGATCGAGGTAGCGGTTGAGTCCCGTCTGTTCGAGGTAGTCGGTGACCACCCGCGAACCGGGAGCCAGGCTGGTTTTCACCAGCGGGGAAACGTTCAACCCCTTCTCCACGGCCTTCCGGGACAAGAGACCCGCCGCCAGCATGACGCTCGGATTGCTGGTGTTGGTGCAACTCGTGATGGCGGCGATCAAGACCGATCCGTGCCGGAGCTTCACCTTTCCGGACCCGACGGCGGTCCCGGTGGCTTCAAAATCCTCCACCTCGACATCGGTGGGGCGGTTGTTGACCATTTCGGTCTCGCCCCAGCTCTCGCCGGAAGTGCCGTCCGGCCGCGGTTCCTGGCTGCCGGAGCCGGTGCTGCCCGCGTGCACGGTGACATCGTCGAGCGACACCATGACCTCGGCCCGACGATCCTCCGGCTTTTTGCCGAATCCACCTTTGGCCGGTTCGGCGGCAAACAGCTCCTCGAATCGGCCTTTCAAATCATCGATTTCCATCCGGTCCTGCGGCCGTTTCGGTCCGGCCACGGAGGGGCGGATCGCGCTGAGGTTCAATTCGAGCACCTTGGTGTAATCGATCTCCCCCTCCCCGGGCATGCCGAACATGCCCTGAGCCCGATAGTACTCGCGAACGGTGTCGATGAGCTCTTCGGAGCGGCCCGTGCCACGCATGTAATTCAGGCTTTCCTCGTCCACCGGGAAGAATCCGATCGTCGCGCCGTATTCCGGAGCCATGTTGGCGACCGTCGCCCGGTCGGCGACCGTCAGGCGGGCGGCGCCCTCGCCGAAGAACTCGACGAACTTGCCCACCACGTTCTCGTGCCGGAGCATTTCTGTAATCCGCAAGGCGAAATCCGTGGCGGTGGCGCCTTCGGCCAGTTCTCCGGTCAAGTGAACGCCGATGACCTCGGGCGTCTGGAAATAAACCGGTTGCCCCAGCATGCCGGACTCCGCCTCGATGCCGCCGACGCCCCAGCCGACAATACCGAGACCGTTGATCATGGTGGTGTGGGAATCGGTGCCCACGAGGGAATCCGGGTAGAACACGCGGACGCCGTCGATCTCGCGGTCGAAAACCATCCGCGCCAGGTACTCCAGATTGACCTGGTGAACGATCCCCACCGACGGGGGCACGACGCTGAAGGTCTGAAACGCCTGCTGACCCCACTTGAGGAACTGATAACGCTCGCGATTGCGTTCGAATTCGATCCTGACGTTCGCGCCAAGCGCGTCCGGCGTGCGGAACCGGTCCACCTGGATGGAGTGGTCGATCACCAGATCCACCGGTACCAGCGGTTCGATCATCGCCGGGTCCTTCTTCAGCTCCGCGACCGCCGCCCGCATGGCGGCCAGGTCCACCAGCAGCGGCACCCCGGTGAAATCCTGCAACAAGATGCGCGAGACCACGAACGGAATCTCGGACTTACTCGGCGCGGCGGCGTTCCACGCCGCCAAGGCCTTAACGTCTTTTTCGCCGATACGTTTGCCGTCGCAATTACGCAACACCGACTCCAGCAGCACCCGAATCGAAACAGGCAGCCGCGAAATCCGGCCGATGCCGGCTTCCTCCAGCGCCGGCAACGAATAAAAATAACGGCGCTCGTCGCCCGAACCAAAGGTTTGCAGCGCGTTGAATGGATTCTGTGGCGAAGTCATGTCTCGGTTGAATATCGGTGTTGCGGGATTCTGACGGCGCCCCGCGCCGCCGGTCAATTTTCGGCCAGAGCCTTCTTGATTTCGTCGAAATCCGGGAACTGCCGCGGATCGTCGGAAGTGAAACTGTACGCGATGATCCCATTGCGGTCTATCACATAGGCGGAACGTTTTGCCACGTGCTTAAAGCCAAGGACGTCCTCGAACATCACGTCGTAGGCGCGGCAGGCTTTCCGGTTGAAATCGCTCAGAAGCGGGAACTTGATCCCGTTGGCGCGCGCGAAGGCCTCCAGAACAAACGGGTTGTCCACGCTGATGCCGTAAACCGCGGCATCGAGTTTCTCGTACTCGGCGAACGCGTCGTTGACCCCGCACATCTCTTTGGTGCACGGATCGCTGAAAGCGAACGGAAAAAACAACAGAACGGTCTTTTTCTTGCCGAAAGTTTCGCTCAGATGAACGTCCTGCAGTCCGTCCGCGGTTTTTGTTTTCAGTGTCACATCCGGTGCGGTGATGCCTTTGTCCAATGCCATAATCGTTTCCTTTCGATGAATAATACTGCGGTTAACGCTTCTGCCATGCTCCTGTCGCAGAGGAGCATGCTCCAATATGGTCCGTTGACCGAAACGGGTCAAAATCCGGGCGGAAAGATTTCTCTTTCCACACCCCTTGAAAGGATGCACAAAATTCCTTCCGCAAGGCAAGAGACAATTGGCGAACGCCTCCTTGCCGGTCAACAGTTTATCGGAAAACATGTCCGTCGCGAACAACCTGAATGTCATCGAAAACGGCGCCGAAGCCGTGATCAGCCGTGAGGAACTTGAGCGCAAACTCGCTTTGGGACGCCCCTTGCGGATCAAACTCGGCCTCGATCCAACCCGGCCCGACCTCACCCTCGGGCATGCCGTCGTGTTCCAGAAACTGCGCCAATTTCAGGACATGGGGCACGAGGCCCACCTGGTGATCGGCGACTTCACCGCCAGCATCGGCGACCCCTCCGGGCGCTCGGCTCTGCGTCCCCAACTCACCCGTGAGGAAGTCGACGCCAATGCCGCGACGTACCTCGACCAGGCGTTTCGTCTGCTCGACCGCTCCCGCACCGTCGTCCACCGCAACAGTGCGTGGTTCGACCGCATGGGATTCCAGGACGTCCTCGTGCTGGCCCGGAAGATGACAGTCGCCCGGATGCTGGAACGGGACGATTTCGCCCGCCGGTACGCCGCCAACACCCCCATTTCGATCGTGGAGTTCCTCTACCCGCTCGTGCAAGGGCACGATTCGATCGAGCTCGAGGCCGACGTCGAGATGGGCGGCAGCGACCAGCTGTTCAACATGCTGGTGGGCCGCCAACTCCAGAAGGACGCCGGCCAGGAGGAGCAGGTGGTCATCTGCATGCCCCTGCTGGTCGGGACCGACGGCGTCCAGAAGATGTCCAAGAGCCTGGGCAATTACGTCGCCTTCAACGACCCGCCCATGGAGATGTTCGGCAAGCTGATGTCGATCAGCGACGACTTGATGTGGAACTATTACGCATTGGTGCTGAACGCGACTCCCGACGAAATCGAAATCATGAAACGGGAGCATCCGATGGCGATGAAAAAGCATCTGGCCGAATCCATCACCGCCCGGTTCCACGACGCGGATACGGCCCGCCGCGAACGCGAAGCCTTCGAGCAGGTCTTTTCCCGGCACCAACTGCCCGAGGACATGCCGGTATTCTCCTGGAGCGAGCTGAAGGGAGAAAACGACGAACCCACGTTGCTGAACGTCCTGAGTGCCACCGGCCTGTTCCCGAGCAAGAAGGAGGTCCGCCGGCTGATCCACCAGGGCGCGGTCAAACTTGACGGCGCCCGGGCGGACGCCCCCGAGACACCCATGCCGCGCCCGGATCGGGAACGGGTGGTTCAGGCCGGCAAGCGGACGTTTTTCCGAATTGAACCGTAGCCCGAATGACGGTCAAGGTGGTGGATCGACGCAGCCAAGAATTCACCGAATCGCATCGGCCCCGCACGGGCATCCTGCGATCCACAGGCAGGAATGCCTGTGTCACTCCGCCACCCTCCCGAGGGGGCGCGATCCTCTTGCACGAGGTGCTATTCTCTATCCCGGCAGCTGAGTGCGGCCGACGAGGTGGCGGTCGATTTCGCGGGCGGCTCCCCGGCCCTCGTTGATGGCCCAGACCACGAGACTCTGGCCGCGGCGCATGTCGCCGGCGGCGAAGACGCCGTCGAGGTTGGTGGCGAACTTGCCGTGCTCGGCCCGGACGTTGCTCCGGGCGTCCTGTTCGAGTTCGAGCTGGTCGATGATCGTCTGCTCGGGACCGAGAAAACCCATGGCGAGGAGGACCAGTTGGGCCGGAATGGTGCGGGTGGTGCCTTTGACCTCGTGCAGGCCCATGCGACCATTTTGGTCCTTTTTCCATTCAACCCCGACCAGTTCGATTTCCCGCAGGTTGCCGTCGTCGTCGCCGATGAACCGCTTGGCGGTGACCAGATACTCGCGCGGATCCTCGCCGAACATCGCCTTCGCTTCCTCCTGCCCGTAGTCGAGCTTGTACACCTTGTCCCATTCCGGCCACGGGTTGTCGGGCGCGCGGGTCTCGGGAGGGCGCGGCATGATCTCGAGTTGCAGGAGCGTCTTGCAGCCCTGGCGCATGGAGGTGGCGACACAGTCGGTTCCGGTGTCGCCTCCGCCGATGACGATGACGTTCTTATCCTTCGCCGAGATGGACTCATGCCCTTCTTCGAAGTCGTGGTCGAGAAGCGCCTTCGTATTGTCGTGGAGAAACTCCATGGCGAAGTGCACGCCTTTGAGGTTGCGGCCGGGCACCTCCAGGTTGCGCGGTTTGGTGGCGCCGCAGCACAGGAGGACGGCGTCGTTGTCCTTGCGCAACTGGCGGGCGGGGATGTCCACGCCGACGCTGCAGTTGGTCACGAACGTGACGCCCTCGGCCTCCATGAGATCCACGCGGCGCCGCACGACCTCGCGCTTGTCGAGTTTCATGTTGGGAATCCCGTACATGAGCAGCCCGCCGATACGATCGGCCCGCTCATACACCGTGACGCTGTGTCCGGCCTTGTTCAACTCGTCGGCGGCGGCGAGCCCGGCGGGGCCCGATCCGACCACGGCGACCTTGTAGCCCGTGCGCTCCTGCGGCGGGTTCGGGTTGATCCAGCCCTCGTTCCATCCCCGGTCCACGATCGCCTGCTCGATGCTCTTGATTGCGACCGGCGGATCCGTGATACCGAGCACGCAAGAACTCTCGCACGGCGCCGGACAAACCCGCCCGGTGAATTCCGGGAAGTTGTTGGTCTTGTGGAGGCGCTCCAGTGCTTCCTCCCACAGGTTGTTATAAACCAGGTCGTTCCATTCCGGGATCAGGTTGTTGATCGGACAACCCACGGCCAAACCCTTCATGGTGGTTCCCGTATGGCAGAAGGGGATACCGCAGTCCATGCAGCGGGCGCCCTGCTCGCGGAGTTTTTCCTCTGGCATCGGGTGGTGAAACTCCTCCCAATCCTTGATGCGTTCCTTCGGGTCCCGGTCGGCCGGGAGTTCGCGCTGGTATTCCAGAAATCCGGTTAATTTTCCCATAACATTCGTTTGGTTTGACGGTGGTCTCGGTAATCGACGTATCCGCGCGGCACGGTCAGTTGCCTCCCACGCGGGTCACGTCCCGCGTGTTGGCCTCGAAAGCGGCCATAACGGCCTCCTCGCCGGAGAGACCCGATTTTTCGACTTCCTGGAAGGCGTTGAGCATCCGCTCGAAATCCTTCGGCAGAAAACGTTTAAACTTGGGAAGGACGGAATCCCAGTTGTCCAGGACCTCGCGACCGTGCTTCGATCCGGTGTAGGTCACGTAGCGTTCGATCATTCCCTTGACTTCGGCGATCTCCTCCTCGTCGGACTCGATCAGCTCGTACACATTGGCCATCTGGGTATTGCAGCGCCCGGCGAAAGAGCCGTCCTCGTCGAGCACATACGCGATGCCGCCCGACATACCGGCGCCGAAGTTGCGTCCGGTCGCCCCGAGGATCACCACGCGGCCGCCGGTCATGTATTCACAGCCGTGATCGCCGATGGATTCAACAACCGCGCGAACGCCGGAGTTGCGCACCAGGAAGCGCTCGCCGGCCATCCCGTAGAGGTAGGCCTCGCCCTGGGTCGCGCCGTAAAAGGCGACGTTGCCGGCGATCATGTTTTCCTCGGGCTTGAAGGTGGCCTGGCGCGACGGATACACGATAATCTTGCCGCCGGAGAGGCCTTTGCCGACGTAGTCGTTGGCGTCGCCTTCGAGTTCGAGAGTCATGCCGCGCGGCACGAACGCGCCGAAACTCTGTCCGGCGGAACCCTCGAACTTGAGGTGGATAGTGTCCTCGGGCAGACCTTCGAGACCGTAACGCCGGGTGACCTCGCTGCCTAGGATGGTGCCGACCACGCGGTTGACGTTGAGAATGGTCAGGGTTTCCCGAACCTTCCGGCCCTTTTCCAGAGCCGGCTGGCAAATGGCAAGCAGTTTGGTCATGTCGAGCGAGTGGTCGAGCCCGTGGTCCTGATCCTTCTGCCGGTAGGTGCCGGTCCCCTCTTTCACCTTGGGCCGGTCCAGGATCTTCGCGAAATCGAGCTGACCCGCTTTCTGGTGCTCGACGCTCTTGTTCATTTCGAGGCGATCGGACCGCCCGACCATTTCATTGACGGTGCGAAAGCCGAGCTCGGCCATGATCTCGCGCATCTCCTCGGCGACGAAATGCATGAAGTTCACCACGTTGTTCGGGTCGCCCATGTACTTCTTGCGCAGGACGGGATTCTGAGTGGCGATGCCGACCGGGCAGGTGTTCTTGTGGCAGGCCCGCATCATGATGCAACCCAGCGTCACCAGCGGCGCGGTGGCGAAGCCGAATTCCTCGGCTCCGAGCAGGCAGGCGATGGCGACGTCGCGGCCGGTTTTGAGCTGACCGTCGCACTCCAAGTAAACGCGGCTGCGCAGGTCGTTGAGCAGAAGGGTCTGGTTGGTTTCGGCGAGGCCGAGCTCCCAGGGCGTGCCGGCGTGGATCAGACTGGACAGGGGCGAGGCCCCCGTGCCGCCGTCGTACCCCGAAATGAGAATGGTGTCGGCGTGCGCCTTGGCGACCCCCGCCGCGATCGTGCCGACTCCGACCAGCGAGACCAGTTTCACGGTGATCCGGGCGT
>SLOW01000245.1 GCA_007132315.1 Opitutales bacterium | reverse complement strand
TGGCGCCGTCGCGAACCTCGTGTCGTTCCACGTGGCCGTCGGCAAACAGGAGATTGGAAAGCGGCGCGCCCTCCCAGTGCCAGCCGCGGGTGTGACCCGCCGAACCGAACGCGTTTTCGATCGCGGGATCCTCGGCGAACGTAACGAAACGCGAGGGGTCCATGATCTCGCTCTCGTGGATGGGCGTGTGGCCGGGCTCCTTTTTCAATCCGATAAAACCGTGGATATTCGGGTGGTAGGAACTGCCTGTCGAATCGTAATAGCTGTGCGTGCCGCCACCCAGCGGCGAGGGAAGCACGTCCCCGTTGTCCGAAGGACAATGAAGGACTTCCAGCGGGTCGCCGGGACCGGAAATCGAGTCAAGGTAGGGATTGAGCGGCCGTTGCGTCGCGTCGCGCTGCCGGTGCTCCCCCTGCTTCCCCAGCACATTCAGGCGGCTCCCTTCATCCCGCGGCGGAAAATACCGTCCGTCGTTGTCGGCCAGGTAGAGCGCCGTCGCGGCACCGATCTGCCGCAAATTCGAAACACATTGAGCTGCGCGGGCGCTGTTCCTGACGGCGTTCACCACCGGAATCAGGATGGCGGCCAGAATGCCGATGATCGCGATCACGGTGAGCAGTTCGATGAGGGTAAAGCCGGGACTGCGTTTCGAAAGGTTGCTGCGTGTCATATGTATCCGATTCATAGTGTGGCGGTTATGATGACTGCGCCTCCAGGTTTTAACCCGGGGCACCCGGAAAAACCCAGTGATTTGCAGCTGCTTCGAGGAAATATCGCTGAGGACTTTGCCCTTAACAATGCCTCTTCCAGGCACAATTTCAACGACATTCGATTGGTATTCCCAACGTACCATTCCGCGCGGCCCAGCCACCGCGGAAACAGGACGCGCACTTGCTCCAGCGAGGCTTCTAAGGCCTAGAACGAATGCTGCTCGGTTAAGGCGCTGGATCGAGAGTAGCTTAGGCTTCCAGCCTGAGAAAACACGCTGGAAGCGTGTTCTACTTTGAGCTTAACCGAGTGCCATTCGGCCTAGAACTTCGGCGTGCCGGAACTCGCCCCGGGAACGAAATCGGGCATGAGAAAGTGGGGCACTTTTTCGTAGACCTGGTCGCGCAGAATCGGGAGCAGGATTCTCCAAAGGCGATTGAGCAGCACCGAGTCGTTCATCCGGTAACGGGCGACGGACGGACGTACCGCATCCAGCAGAAGGTCGTCGGTCCGGCAGATAATCCCCATCTCCTCTGGGATGCGGATGCGGTAGTTATAGCAGAAGCTGAATACGCTCAGGAAAATCGCCGGATCGTTGGCGATGATTCCATCAGGCATGCGTCCCTCCGCTCGCGTTGTTTTGAGCCATTCGATCACCGAAGTCGAATCGCCGGACAGCTTGTGGACGACTGCGTCGACGTTCGCCTTGTCGCACGCCCGCCGCATGCCCGCTTCGCTGTATTCGTCGCCGATCAGATTCGCAATACGCCGGATCAGCGCGATCGACCGCTTTCCCCGCGCGGCGAGGACGCTCGCCGCGTGGAAACAGGAGGCATCGTAGTCGGTGTCCAGCGAAACGATGTCGAGCCCCGGATCCGGCGTTCCCATCACGACCGCTCTCAACCCCTGCATGGCGAACCATTTTTGTCCCTCCGGCGGAATCCGCACCAGGAGCCAGCAGGCGTCCGGGTGCCGGCGGACCTTCTCGGCCAGCACCTTGCCGGTCCGGGTCATCCCGTACTGCGGCGACACATCCACGTGCATCCTGAATCCGTGACGCGCCAGTTTTTCACGGAGCATGTCCATAATCAGAACGTGGGAATGATAAACCTCCTCCAACGGTTCGCTGCTGAGCACGACCAGTTCGGTGCATCTGCCGGACGGCAACCGGGACCCCGTCCCCGCCGGCAACGTGACTCGCCGTCGCCCGCGGACCTCGATCACGCCCTCTTCCTCCAGACGCTTCAGCGCGGCGCGCACCGTCAACCGGCTGACGTCCATTCTCCCGGCGAGATCGCGTTCACTCGGTACCAGCCCGTGGAGCTCACCGGAAGCGATCCGTTCCTTCAAATAGACCACAACCTGATCGCGAAGCCTCTTGGGTTCCGGAACCTGAGAGTAGTCCATGGCCTCGCGATGCTGACGGGAGTTCGCGCCTTTGCAATGCAAATTCCGCCCGTCGCGATGCCGGCCACCGGTGCGATCAACCGCCGGCGCGCCGGTGATTCCGCACGGCCGCCGCAACCGGATCTTCCGACAGGTACGGCCCGGCAAGGACCGAAACTTCCTCTTTGAGGCGGTTCAGGCTGGCTTCGTCGACCGGTGAAATCGGCGCGCGCATCGAGCCGAGCTCGACGCCCAATCGCCACCCGGTCAGCGCCCGAATCGCGGGCAATCCCCGGGCCGACGCCCGCAGACAGCAGTCCACCAGCTTCATTGACACCAGCTGGAGCGCCCGCGCCCGCTCACCGTCGCCCTTCTCCGCCGCATCGATCAATTCCCGGTACAACGGCGCCGCAAAATTGTAGGTGCTTCCGATCGCCGCTCGCGCGCCGAGCGACAGGCCGCACAGCAAAATCTCATCCCGCCCGAATACCATATCGTAACGACCATCCGCGTGTTCCAGACACAGCGCGAAATCCATCAGGTCTTCGTAAGTGAACTTGATCCCCGCAAGATTGGGAATCCTTCCTTCCGCGGCACGGAGGAAGTCGATCATCCTGAACGGCAATCCCGTCATCGACGGCATGTGGTAATAGTAGAACGGGAGTCGTGGCGCCGACGCAGCGATCGCGCCGACAAATTCAATCAGCTCCTCGAGGGACGGCTTGAAGAAGTTCGGCGCCATGGCTGAAACCGCCCATGCCCCGCTCTTCTGGGCGTGCCGCGCCATCGCGCAACAATCCGGCAGACAGTTGTGCCCGACATGAACAATCACCCGCAGCTCGGGCGGCGCGGCGTCCGCCCAGGCGCCCGC
>SLOW01000138.1 GCA_007132315.1 Opitutales bacterium | reverse complement strand
CTTGCGTGGCGAACTTCCGACGGAAACCGAGGCGGCGATGCTGGCGTCGCTTACCCGGGAAGGTCGTGTTTCACTCCTGCTGGAGGATACCGGCCTGAGCGACGCGTCTTTCCTGGGAGCGGTCTCAAGCGCGGGCAGTACCCGGGTATCTCCCTGGCTGGGCGAGTTTGATGATACGCATTTCAATCACCTTTCCGAGAGCGGATGGATCCGGCATGCGGAGCACGGCTGGTGGTATCGTCCGTCGGGAGGCCGGTTCTGGGCGTGGGACCACATTATGCAGGACTGGATCTGGACCCGGGCGGGCACTTATCCCTTTGTGTATGTGCATGGGGAAGGCGAATGGTTCCACTACGACCAAGGCGGGAGTCCGGAGCTCCGATGGTTCTATAATTACCAGCTGCAGGATTGGACGGCCGTTGAACGGTGAACCGGCGTTTCAACACAACCCAGGTGATACGAAATGAATACGAAACGAATAGGCAATGGATTTTTCTGGCTGATCGGACTCTGCGTGCTGGCCCTTGCGTTTTTCACGGGCTGCTCCAGCGGCGACAGCGGCAGTAACGGCAACGACCTGGATAACGGGGAAGCGCCCCCGGCCCTGGATGACGACGGTCCGCCGCCGCCGGATGGTGATCCGGGCGAACACGATCATTCCGAGCCGCCGATCGATTCTCCGGGGTATTGAGGATGGTGGACTCATTGGCTTGACGAGCTCGTGGGGTGCCCGCTTGCGGAGGCTTGACTAGCGCGTTTCGCTATGGCGCGCGGGAGCGTCCGCAAGCGGACACGCCACCGGCATCTGAGGGATGCCTTGAGTTCCGATTGTTCGTAATCAATCCCGAGCGGGGAGTTCGAGGCGTTTCCGGTGTGTCATCGGTTCCCCGGTTGCGTCCCGTCCCGACCACAGGACCAGGGCGCCATCCTCCCAGGCCGCAAGGCGCGGGTGGGTGGCGTGTTCGCCGGGCTCGGAAAGCGGGCGCGGTGCGTTCCAGGTGCGGCCGCCGTCGTCACTTACAACGCAAAGGACCGCCCGTTTGCCGCGGTCGGCGGGTTGGTCCCAGGTCATGATGACGCGCTCGGCGTCCGGAACGGCGACATCGGTGTGACGCCCGGGACGGAAGGTCTCGCCTGCGGGGGGCTCGGGCAGCCAGCTCTTGCCGAGGTTGTCGCTCCGCATGAGGTAGGCTCCGGTATGCTCTTCGTGGCCGCTCCAGACTGTGGCGAACAGGTCGCCGTTCGTTCCGAGCGCCAGGCCGCCGCCCACGTGCGGGCAGCCCTGGAAATCCCAGTCGAAACGTCCGACGTGCCCGCGTTTCTCCCAGGTTTGTCCCCGGTCTTCGGATACCGCCAGGGCCATGTCGCTGGGCGCATGGTCGCGGTAGAGCGCCACGAGGGTGCCGTCGCCGGCGACTTCCAGGCGATTCCAGCAGCAGGCGCAGATATGAGGATCGATCACCTTGGGCACGGACCACTCTTCCGCGCCGATATCGCGGCGCGCGTGGCGCAGGCTGCGCTCGTCGCCTTCGGCGTGAATCCAAATGGCGTGCAATCCGCGGTCGTCGGCAGCGATGGCGGGGAAGCGAAATCCCACTTCTTCCGTCGTCGCCCGGGGGGCGGGGGAAGGATGCCAGCTGCGGCCGCCGTCGTCGGAGTGCGCCATGGCGAGCGGACCGCTGCCCCAGGGGCCTTCACCCGCGGCGGTCCAGACGGCGAAAACCTGTTGGCCCGCCACGGCCAGTTGCGGGTCGTTGCCGCGGTGGTGCCGTCCGGGTGGGGCGTGGTGGGTTGGAAGTTCGACAGGATCGCGCCAGGTTGTCCCTCCATCTGCCGAGCGGGAGTAGTGGAACGAAGGCGAGTCGCGGTCGATCCCGAAGAGCAGATGGACTTCTCCCTCGCGCGCGATGACGTCGAACGACGACGCCCGGGAAAAATCGACTCGTTCGTTGTCGGCGCCGGCCGCCGGACCGCAGCTCGACCAGATGGGCAGAGCGGCGATCAGGCATAGCGGCACCAGTCCGCATTGAAAGGTCTTTAATACAACGTTCATCGCGGTATCCTCCTTCATTGCGGGTTCCACATTTCGTTGGTGCAACAGCCGGCGTGGTGCGGGTCGTTGCCGCCGGCACCCGGTTCGGCGGGATAGAAAGGCGGCGCCAGGTGTTCCAGCGTGGCGCGTCCGTCAACGAAGCCCACCGCCACGGCGGGTTGACCGGATAACGCGTGGCGCGGGTTGGGACGGCCGACGTTAGAGCCCGATTGCGCGGAGGGCGGCATGAGATGGGTCGCCAGGATGGACGCGCCGGCGTCGTTGATGCCGGCGTCGGCCAGAGCAACGGTGCGGGATGGATTTCGAATAGATTCCAGCGGTACGTCGTTCAGGTTGGTGTTAAACCCGTAACTGGCCTCGCGATCCCGGTTGCGATTTTCCGGACAGTGCCAGATCTGATCTCCGGCGGTGTCCTGGTTCGATCGACCGGTTTCGAGATAGGGATACAGCAGCTCCTTTCGGTCCGTGCCCGGCGACCAGGCGACGTAACGGTTGTGGTCGATCCCGTAAAGGTAGCCGGCCAGGGCGATTTGACGGACGTTGCTCAGGCATTGGGTCGTCCGCGCGCTCTGGCGCACCGCTGACACAGCGGGCAGCAAGAGGCCGGCCAGGATGCCGATCAGGGCGATGACGGTCAGCAGTTCGATCAAGGTGAAGCCACGGGTTAATCGGTTCGCGGCGGGATTGGTGCATACAAATGGATTCATGGTAATTATTGGTGGATGTTTATGGGAGCGCTGCGCCGGCCGGTATCGGCCCGCGTCTCGGCGATTCGGTTGCCCGGGAGCGCACGCGCGGCTTCTCGAAAGCGCCCGGGGCGCTTTCCGTGTGAGACCACGGGTGGAATCTCCTCGGCGGATACTCAGGCGGGGCGAATTCGTGGAGGCGGGGCGTCCGGCGCACGTCCCATCT
>SLOW01000061.1 GCA_007132315.1 Opitutales bacterium | reverse complement strand
GGCCGTAGTCGTTGGGTTCGCCGTCGATTGCGACGATTTCCTCGGTCGAAGCCCGTCCGGCGAATTTCTCGATTCCCTCCTGGAGAGCACGGATCCCCAGCCAGAGTCTCAGGAGGAGGACGGCGAAAACGGCCCCGAGAACATCGACGACGTCTGTATTGTCGTTGGAAGAAGATTCTTTTTTTCTCATGTATTCAATAAACGCAATAGAACGACTTTAGGCTTCACGATTAAAAAGTCGAAATCCCAGAAGACCTATCGGCCGAAATAGAAGAGGGAATAGTGACGCGCATAAGCGACACCGATTTCAAGCCATTTCGGTCCACTTGCGGTCACTTCCGGCACTCTCGACGGTTTTCTCGATGAAACGCACGCCGCGAGCGCCGTCGCAAACGGTCGGATAATCCCCAGCTTCCTTTTCCGGCACTGTACCCGCGCCGCGGGCGCGCATGGCTTTCATGGCACCGAGGTATACATTGGCGAACGCCTCGAAAAAGCCTTCCGGATGCCCAAACGGGATGCGGGTGGCGTCGCGGGCTTCCTCGCACAGATAATCGTTGCCTCGCTTAAAAAGCTGTTCCGGTTGGCCGCTGAGCTTGAGGCGCAGGTAGTTCGGATTCTCCTGACGCCACTCCAGGCCGCCTTCGGCGCCGTAAACTCTCAGCCGCAGGTCGTTTTCCTCGCCCGCCTCGATCTGCGAAGCGAAGAGAATTCCCCGCGCGCCGTTCTCCAGACGGAGCAGCAAATTGCCGTCGTCGTCGAGCCGACGGCCCGGCACGAACGTGGTCAGGTCGGCGCAAATCTGTGAAATCTCCAGCCCGGTTACGCAGGAGAGCAAATTCTCGGCGTGGGAGCCGATGTCACCCATGGCCCCGGCAATACCCGACCGTTGCGGATCGGTGCGCCACTCGGCCTGTTTGGCGCCGTCTTCTTCCAGCCGGGTGGCGAGCCAGCCCTGGTTGTACTCGACGATGACCTTGCGGATGTCGCCGATCCGGCCCTCCCGGATCAAGTGGCGCGCCTGCTTGACCATCGGGTATCCGGTGTAGTTGTAGGTCACCGCGAACACCACGCCGGTGCGGTCCACGATTTCCGTCAATTCCCGGGCCTGCTCCGACGTGTGTACCAGGGGCTTGTCGCACACCACGTTGAAGCCCGCTTCCGCGAACGCTTCGGCCACGGGAAAGTGCATGTGGTTCGGGGTCACGATCGAGACAAAATCGATCCGCTCTCCTTCGGGCCGCGCGCTTTCCTTTTCCAGCATTTCCTCCCAGGAGCCGTAATTGCGGTCGTCGGCCAGGCCCAGCGCGCGGCCGGATTCCCGCGCTTTGTCGGGCGTGGACGACAACGCCCCGGCCACAAATTCCGCCCGGCCGTCCATGGTAGCCGCCGATCGATGCACGGCCCCGATGAAGGCGTCCTTGCCTCCGCCGACCATGCCCATCTTCAGTTTCCTGAACACTTCGCTCATAACAATCCGTGTTGGGTTCGAGGTTTATTTCTTTTCGAAGGCCGCGTCGAAGGCGATCCCGCTGCTCTTGAAATCGATGTTCCGCACAAAGGTGCAGGATTCGCCCCCACCGTGGATGCGATCCATACCGCTGTCCTCCCACTCCACCGAAAGCGGCCCCTGGTAGCCGATCCGGTTGAGGGCGCGAATGATCTCTTCAAAATTCACCCCGCCCCGCCCGACCGAGCGGAAATCCCAACCCCGGCCGTAGGTGCCGAAATTCAGGTGCGACGCCAGAATACCGGTCGTGCCGTCGAGGGTGCGAATCGCGTCCTTCATGTGAACGTGGTACACGCGGTCGGGGAAGGCGTCGATCAGCTTCACCGGATCGACGAACTGCCAGTGCAGGTGGCTCGGATCGAAATTCATACCGAATGCCTTGCGGCGATCGACGGCTTCGAGCGTGCGGGCAAACGTGTGAATATCGTAGGCGATCTCGGTCGGGTGAACCTCCAGGCCGAACACGACCCCGTGCCGGTCGAACTCGTCCAGGATCGGATTCCATATCTCCGCAAACCGGGCGTACCCGTCGTCGATCATTTCGGGGGGGACCGGGGGGAAAGAATAAAGCAGGTGCCAGATCGGGGAACCGGTAAAACCGTTCACCACACCGACACACATATTCTTGGCGGCGGCGGGTGCGGCTTTCATCGATTCGATCGCCCACTTACGCTTGGCCTCCGCGTCGCCGTGGCATTTCTCGGGCGCGAAAGCGTCGGAACGGCGGTCGTCGTTCGGGTCGCAGGTGAGCTGCCCGGCGAGGTGATTGGAAATGGCGTGAAGCTCAAGACCGTTGTCGCTCAGAATCTTGCGCTGCTGCTCGCAGTAAGCCTGATCCTCCGCGGCCCGGAAAACGTCGAGGTGGTCTCCCCAGCACGCCAGTTCCAGGCCATCATAGCCCATCTTCTTGGCTTCCGGGGCGAGTTTTTCCAAAGGAAGGTCGGCCCATTGGCCGGTGAACAGTGTTACGGGTCTGGACATAATGTTACTCCTTGGCTGGATTCGCGCAAATTGAATCCAAAAGCAATACGCGTGGCAACAACCGAATTAGATAAATCCATTGTTCGCGGGAGCTCCTCCGCTTGACGCCCAACAGTTGTATGGCAGTCACGCAAGATCAAGATACGAATCCTGAGGTAAGTTATTGAATTCAAATGAACTCACGATCAAGACAAGAGAGCCGCGCCGTCGGAATCGCGTTAACCGATCAGACCGTTGCCGCACGAAATCTCCTCAGATCAATATACATAACAAGTCGAACCAAGGCCGGTTTCCCAGGCGAAATGGGTGACGACCTATAGAAATGATGCCGGAGAATGAGTCTCCTTCTCGCGGGGTTTTGCTTGTTCCTTTTTACAGACCGGATGAAAATGTCCCGACATCGTCAAGGCAAGGCATTTCCGCTGAAAGGAATGGTCATTCGAAAGGTCAATAGTCACCCAAAGGAATCATGATAACGTC
>SLOW01000058.1 GCA_007132315.1 Opitutales bacterium | reverse complement strand
CGCGGTGTGATCGCGGCCTCGGCCGGCAACCACGCGCAGGGCGTGGCACTCGCCGCGGCTCGTCTGGGAGTACGCGCGGTGATCGTGATGCCGCGCACCACCCCCGAGATCAAAGTCAACCTGGTCCGTTCGCGCAAAGCCCGGGTGGTCCTCAAGGGGGACTCGTTCGATGAAGCCGCAAGCCACGCCGGGGAACTGATTCGCCGGCACGGATACACCTACATCCCGCCCTTCGACGACGAAGACGTGATCGCCGGCCAGGGAACCATCGCCATGGAGTTGGTGCGCCAATTCAGCGGCTCGTTTGACGCCGTATTCGTCCCTGTGGGCGGCGGCGGGCTCATAGCCGGTATCGCCGCCTACCTGAAATACCTCCGCCCGTCGGTGCGCATCATCGGCGTCGAACCTGAGGATTCCGCCTGCCTGCACGCGGCTCTGAAGGCTAAAAAGCGGATCGCTCTGAAAACCGTCGGCCTCTTCGCGGAAGGCGCGGCCGTCGGCCGGGTCGGTCGCCATCCCTGGGCGATCTGCCGCCACGCGGTGGACGATTGTGTCACGGTCAACGCCGATGAAATCTGCGCCGCGATCAAGGACGTTTTCGAAGACACCCGGTCGATCGCCGAGCCGGCGGGCGCGCTCGCCGTCGCGGGCATGAAGAAACACATCGCCGGCAGGCGGTTGCGAGGGCAATCGCTCATCAGCATCATCAGTGGGGCCAACGTGAATTTCGACCGGTTGCGCTATGTCTCGGAGCGCACCGAAGTCGGCGAACAACGCGAAGCGGTTTTCGCGGTGGCGATCCCGGAACGCCCCGGAAGTTTTCGCCGTTTTATCGGCGCCCTGGGCAAACGCGGAATCACCGAGTTCAACTACCGTTACGCCGATCCGGAGGAAGCCCGTGTCTTCGTGGGCATCCAGGTGACCGCCGGCGGCGGCGAACGGCACAACCTGGCGCGCGAACTCGAACGCAAAGGGTACCGGGTGACCGATCTGACGAAGAACGATCTGGCGAAACAACACGTCCGGCACATGGTCGGGGGCCACGCGCCGGACATCGCAGACGAGAAGGTCTTCCATTTCGAGTTCCCCGAACGTCCCGGCGCCCTGCTGCGCTTTCTGATGTCGATCGGTTCCCACTGGAGCATCACCCTGTTCCACTACCGCAACCACGGCGCCTCGCACGGGCGCGTCCTGATGGGCGTCCAGATCGCGAATGCTCAAATGCCCCGCTTTCGCACCATGCTCCGGGAGGTCGGTTTCCGCCATCAAGAGGTCACCGCGGATCCCGCCTACCGGCTGTTTCTCGGAAACTGAGGTTCCAATCGCCCTCGCCGGCGCGCTCACGGCCCGGAGCCGCGTGGATGGCGGCGACCACCGGTCCCCCTCTTCCCGCAGTAATCCGTTCCCCCGGTCCTCACGGACAGGCCTACATAAGATCCCCATTTCCGGAACACCACCACCTCGTCCCACGCCCCTCGCCCCACGCCCCACGTTTTCGCCTGACAAGCCTCGTTGTTCCCGGCCATGATACCGTGATGAAAGCCATGTGTTTGCTGGGACCGGAGCGCTTTGAGCTCCGGGAGGACTATCCAGAAGTTCCGCCGCCCGGGGACGACGAAGTCACGGTTCGCGTTCGTTCGGTCGGTATCTGCGGTTCCGATCTTCACCTGTATCAGGAAGGACACATCGGCGATATCGGCCGGGGCCAACCTGTGGTGCCCGGGCACGAATTTATGGGAGAAATTGTCGCGGCCGGCCCCCGCGCGCGGGACGGCCTGGGCGAGACTCTCGCGCCGGGCCGCCGGGTCGCGGTCGAACCGCACATCCCCTGTCACCGCTGCGAGTGGTGTGAACGCGGCGACGTCAACCTGTGCCCGCATCACACCTTCATCGGTCTGCCGGGTTTTGACGGCGCGTTGCGCGAACGTCTGACCGTGAGCGCCCGCAATTGTTTTTCCATTCCGGATACGATCGGCGACGCCGCCGGCGCGCTCCTGGAGCCGCTCGGGGTGGCGCTCCACGCGCTGGAACTGAGCGGAAACCTGCTCGGCCGCCGCGTCGCTGTGATCGGGTGCGGTCCGATCGGATTAAAAATCCTGCGGCTGTGCCGGCTCGCCGGCGCCTCGCAGGTCGCGGGCATCGAACCGATCGCCGCCCGGGCAGAGATGGCCCGCCGATGGGGAGCGGACGAGGTTCTGGAAACCGCGGCTCAGGAGTCCGTCGCGGAAGCGCGGGAGATCTCGGGCGGGCGCGGGTTCGACCTGGTGTTCGAATGCGCCTGGACCGGACCGGCCCTGCCGCCGGCGATCGACATCGCCGCTCCGGGCGCCCGGGTCATGCTGGTCGGCATCCCAGGTCGGGGTGACACCGTGCTGTCCCACTCCCCGGCCCGCCGGAAGGGATTGAGTCTGATC
This sequence comes from Opitutales bacterium, assembly GCA_007132315.1. GTDB lineage: Bacteria > Verrucomicrobiota > Verrucomicrobiia > Opitutales > T3Sed10-336 > SLOW01. The sequence goes on along the minus strand of SLOW01000058.1, from coordinate 9,183 downwards.
TTCGTCCGGCGCATGAAACACACGTATCCGCGCGCCATCGATCTCGCCGCCCGCGGCGAGCGTGGCGTGGCCCTGGACGATTTGGTCACCCACCGCTTCCCTCTGCAACAAACGCCGCAAGCATTCGCCCTGAACCTGCGCTACGGGGACAACCTCATCAAAGCGGTGATCGACATCTGACCCGGTTCGTTTATCAACTCCTCGCGACGGGTCAGGTCGTCTCCTCCGGGGACACGGTAAGGGAGACTTTTTGGTCTTCCCGGAGGTGTTGTTGGGAGAATGCCGCCAATTCGTCACGGCCCACCGCGTCGATGCTGCTGTCGTACTCGTGGTCGTCATTCACGGGAAGACCGTAAACAGCGTTGAGCCCGGCCAAGATGGCCCGTGAAGCATTGGTTTGTTGGGCGGTGCGCCGGCGCGCCTTCAAACGGACGCGGCAGCGTGCCAATTCCTCCTCGGTCACACCCCCGCCGCGAATGCGGTCGAGCTCGGCGTCCATTTCGTTCAGGACTTGTTCCGCGGCGCCCGGATGGGTGCCGGCGTACAAGTGGAACATGCCCTCGCGCAAACCGGAAACACGTCCCGCTCCCACATAATAAGCAAGTCCGAGTTCTTCGCGAACGCGCTCAAACAGCCGGCTCGCCATTCCGCTAAGAACCGCGTCGAGTACTTCGCCGACACGGAAATCCCCACCCGTCACACCGCAGTCCGGAAACCCCTGCAAGACGACAGCCTGTTCCCGGGGCAGAAACTCCCGATACGTTCCGGGACGGGGGGGGCCGGCAAACGGAATCTCCCGATGCGCGAAAGGCTCCCCCGGGAGCTCTTCCAGGAAGGCTTCCAAGCGATCCAATCCGCCGGCGGCCTCGAGGTCGCCGGCCACACACAGGACCAGGTTGCCGGGACGGACCAGGCGTCCATAGTGATCGGCGAGATCCTCGCGGCCAATCGCCGGCACGCTCTCCAACGTACCGGTTTCGTCGATGCCCAGCGGGTGATCTCCGAAAAACAAAGCCCGCAGGCGCCGCATGCCGAAATACTGAATATCGTCGAGTTCCTCGCGAATTTCGGCCAGCAGAGCGTTCTGTTCGCGGCGGAACGTGTCCTCCTGGAACACCGGACAACGGATCGCCTGGTCCAGCAGATCGACGGCGATGTCGAAATCCGCCGGCAGGGTTTCCAGTGCGAGGCCAAAGGTATTGTTGCCGGAAAACTCGGAAAAAGCGCCCCCCAGCGTCTCGATCTCTTCGGAGACCTCGCCCGCCGACCGTTTGCGCGTGTCGCGGGTGAGCAGAGTCGCGAGCAGCGAGGTCAGGCCCCGGCGGGCAGGATCCTCGTACAAACCGCCCCCGAGCGCGACCAGCCGCAGGTGGATGTTTGGCAGACGGCTGTTGGGTCGCCAGAGCAGGCGGGCGCCGTTGGACAGGTTTTTTTCGCGGAATTCCATCCGCGCTGCAGCGCGGCCCCGTCCGTTCGCGCTCGCCGGACGGGAACTCCGGGGATCGACCGAGACCACCGTCAGTTTTTCCTCGCGCAGATACCGGCGGCCCAGCGCGGCGAGGTGCCGGGCGTCAACCGCGGCCAGGCGTTGCAGGTAAGCGCGTGAAAAACCCAAATCGCCAGCCACCACCTCGGCCAGGCCGAGGCGGGAACCCTGGCCGCTCACCGTCTTGCGGACGTTGATTTCCGAAACGATCGCCTGGCGAACCGATTTGGCCGCCAGCGCCGGGGAGAAACCCGCCACCAGCGCCTCGTCGATCACCGCCACCACCGCCTTCGCCGCTTCCGCGCGTTTGTCCGGATCGGCGGTGAACGATATCCCCAGCAACCCCCCGGCGGGAGGCTTCCAGGTCATGGCGTCGATATCGTGCACCAATTGCCGCTCCTCGCGGAGTTCCTTCCACAGGATCGAACTCTTCCCGTTGCCGAGAATGGCGGCGAGAATGTCCAGGGCCGGGGCGTCTTTGTGGTGGAGGCCCGGAATCTTGTAAGCCAGGCTGCACCGCGAGAGATTGACGTCCCGGTAGAGCCGGTCCTCGCGGCGGGCCGTTTGCTCGGGTTCGTAGGGCACGACAAACGGCGCCAGCCGGCGGCGCGGAAATCCCCCGAACGCGGCGCCGATTTTCTCGCGAGCCGTCTCCGGATCGACATCGCCGGCGACGATGAGCACGGCGTTGTTGGGCAGGTAACGAGCTCCGTAGTAGGCGGCCAGCTCCTCACGCCCCACCCCTTCGAACACCTGCCGGTGTCCGATCACCGGATAGCGATACGGGTGTTCGCGAAAGGCGGTGGAGAACAGGGCCTGGGTCAGGGTCCGGTCTGGATCGTCAACCCCCATGTCGATTTCCCGCAGGATGACGTCGCGCTCCCGGTCCACCTCCACCTCGGGGAGCGTGGCGTCGAAGACCGTGTCGGCCAGGACGTCGAGCGCCACATCCAGGTGCTCGCTGGGAATGTCGATGTAGTACACCGTCCGGTCGAAGGTGGTGTAGGCGTTCATGCTGCCACCATGGGCCTGAACTTCCGCGGCGATCTGCGGGCCGAGCCGTTTGCGGGTGCCCTTGAAGACCATGTGTTCCACGAAATGGGAAAGGCCGGAGCCGAGGCATTCCCCTTCGTGGATGCTCCCTGTCTTCACCCACACCTGAACCGAGACCAGGGCGACGGCGGAGTCCGGCTTGACAACCGTCACCAGGCCGTTTTCCAGGGTCTCCCGAAAGAGTGCTTCCTCAAAAAACGGTTTGAGCAGGAACGCGGGATCGGCGTCCGGCAGATAGGCTCTGGTCATGAATGGCTCCGGGAAATCAGCGGTGCTCGTCGCCCCGCGGCGGATTGAGGCGACCGCCGTTGTTCTTGTTCGGCGACGCGTGTTTCTTTGCTTCGGGTAAAAAAGGGGTCAGGAAAGCTTCCTCGAAATCGTACCCGCCGGCGAAATCCGAACGGCTATCCCGTTCGGTTTTCCCCAGAACGCCGTAATCGACCAGTTGAAAGACGATCTCCCCGAAATCCTCGCAACTCAGCACGTTCCATTCACGGAAAACGGTCAGAGCCAGGGGACCGAACTGGTCCAGGGCGAAGCTCCGGATGCCGTCCAGAAGCTCGGAACCACTGACGTGGCGGGCGGAGCGTTCATCGGTCTCGCCGCACTCCTTCAAGGTGTAATCCAGAGCCCGACGAACGAAAAAATAAGCATTCCGGTCGTAGCGGGGATCGTCTCGGCGGATCAGGTCGAGGACTTCGGTAAAACTTTCGGACTCCATCAGCAGGAACAGTAGCACACAGTCCTTTGACGGCAAATCAAACTTTTCGCTTGAAACGCCGCCGCAGGCGTTCCGTCCCAAAGAGTTCCGGTCCAATTCATTTGCATCAGCCCCGAACACGAGGTTATGTTCCTTATTGTCCATCCTTCGATCCATCCGGTCATGCCGAGTCCCGAACAACGTTCTGAAAACGACCCGAATCTGAAACAGGCCGTGGGTATGCTGCACAAAGCCGGCTACCGCGTCACCCAACCGCGCATTTCCATCCTGAAGGCCCTGATCGCGGCGGATGGCCCGATCAAGATCGAGGACATCCACCAGTCGCTCAAAGAGGAAAACTGCGATTTGGCGACGATTTACCGGTGCATCGCCACCTTCGAAAAGCTCGGAATCGTTCGCCGGTGTTTCTTTCCCGACGGCTCCAGCTTATTCGATTTCGTGGTGGGCGGGGAACACCACCACCACATCATCTGCACCTCCTGCCAGAAGGTCGAGACGCTCGATGTCTGCGTGGTGGCGGGCTTGGAGCGCCTGGTCCACAACCGCGGATACCGGAATGTCTCGCACATGCTGGAATTCTTCGGCGTGTGCGAGGATTGTTCAGAAAAGCCTTCCGAAGAGGCGTGAGTCCATGCTCGCTAAAGGCCGCTTTTGTGCGGCATCGGACCCCATCAGTTCCCTGCGGCGTCATATCCGTCCCGCAAATAGGCCCGGACGCGCGCGAAGCGGTAGGGAGTCTCTCCTTCCTCCTCGGCGATCTCGACGGTACGGCGGTACGTGCCGTCCGGGGCGAGGCGTAATTCACGGTCAACCACCAGTTCCGTTGCATCGACCCACTCACGAAGGTCCCGGGAAACTTCCACACGATAGGCGATGTCCGTCGCCAGCAGCGCTTCCGGGCGGGTTATGAGCAGGCGGTGTTTGCCCTCGGCCCCCCGCTCAACCTCCGCCCGCAGCAACCCTCGGCCGGGTAACTCGTCCGGATCCAGGGCAAAAGCGTAGCGAAGGAAGTTCGTGCCGCCGGATTCCTCGTCAGTCGGTTCCCCGCCTTCCGCGGCACGGTCCTCGACCAGGCGCCGCCATCGTTCGTACGGAGGCGCGGGGGCCTCGTCGCCGATGCGGAAGACGTGACGACTTACATATCCGTTTGATCCGTACCAGACAAAACCGTAAATCCCCGGATCGAGACGGCCCAGCCGATAGGTGTGCTCGAACACAACGGGAAGCACCGAACCGTTCTCGTCGATTTCGGCCCGGGATACAAAGGTCAGGCCCTTCGTGTGCACATGCTCTCCCCAGTGGGTCACCGCCCAACCCCTGTTCCCCGGGAGAAAGGTCAGGTGGGTGTGGGCCACGCCGTCGTCATCGACCGTGACCTCCAGATCGAGTCGCGGTCCTTCCGGCGGCCGGCCCGGACGGATCATCACATGAAAGTCCCCCACGCGCCCGCCGGGCAGGAAATTTCCAGCCTTGTCGTGGATCGTCTCCCCTGGGACGAATACGCCGAAGGAACCGTTATAGTGCGGGATCCACCCGAAACGGGGCGGAGCGACCGAGTAACTTGCCTGCGTGAATCGATTCCCGTCCTCTGTTTCGAAGGTATCGATCGCGAGCAGGTCCGCGATCTCCGAATATTGCTGAGGCCCGCGCACACGAATCTCCGCTTCGCGGATGCTGTCCGGATTCATTCCGTGCGGCGAGCGGTAACGGCCCTGGAACAGGTGGGGCTCACGGTTCGCTTCGACGATATCCCTCGACAACAAACGCGCGCCGGGCAGCACCTGCGGATCGATTGAAAACCGCTTTTGGCCGATCATCCGCCCGTAGGCGTGAACGCCGAAAACATATTCACCGGGAGTCAATGCTCCGAGCCGGTACGTGTGGATTCGTGTCGTTATCACCTGGGATCCCCCCTCCGCGATGTAAAACGCCTCGAGATCCACCCGGAAACGTGTGCCTTCCTGATGCAGGCCGCCCCAATCGACCGCAACATTGGTAGCCGGAACCAAAACGCTGACTTTGGCTCCGTAAACCGTCTCCTCGGCGGATTCCCTCCCCTCGGAATCGGAGATCTCCACGATCTCGACGGAACGAAACTCGATCCACGGACGCGGTTCCGGTTCCCTGGGCAGGTTCACCCGAAAACCACCCAACCGCCGCGCGGCGAAAAAGTCTCCGGCCGCCGTGCGCACCGAATTCTCCAGCAGGTGCACCCCGTAACTTCCGTTGTCATGGTAGGTCCAGTACAGACCCGGCGCATGAACGAGGTAGGTGACGGAAACCGCCGTCGGCGGCTCATCTGATTCGTGGTCCTGGTGAGCCCCTTCGTCATTCAGCGGCGCCCAATCCTTCAAAGCGGCGAACCGATCGTACCCATTCGGCCCCCGGACACGAATATTGCGATCGCCCAGCGAATCCGTATCGATCCCCCGCGGGTGACGGTACACCACGCGCAGGGGATGCGATTCGCGCTTCGGTTCGGTCAGCGGCTCGACATGAAGCGCGACGCTCCCTTTTTCCTCGTGCACGCGAAAGCCGGTTTGCGCCAGCTCATGGCCGTTTATGAAAAACTGCAGTTCGTACTCGCCGGGATCGAGCGGGGACGGCCAAAGCCGGTAGAGGTGCCGGGCTTCGAGAAGCCGTTCCTCCCTGGGCGAATCTTCGGCGTCCACCCGAACCGCCTCCGCGTGAATGCTGAAAAAATGGCCGCGGCGCATCGGAGTTCCCCAGTCGCGGATGCGGTACCCGGGCTCTTCAAACAGAACCACCGCTTTGGCCCGCGCGAACCCATCGGCATCCACCTTGACCCGCACGGATGCTTTCGCCGGAAACGGATCCGGGTCATCGGAATCCTCCTCCACGGTGAACTTCTTTCCCGCGAGCACGTGTCCGGCCGAAGTGAGCTCAAACTCGTAGTCGCCCGGCAAAAGATCGCCCAGCCGGTAGACGTGAGTGACTTTGGTAACCACGGGCAACACAATCTCATGAGGCATAATGATGGAGACATCAGCGGTGAAGTGATGGCCGTCCCGCTCCGGCTCGCCCCAGTCGGTCACCTCATAACCGCTGTGCGGGAAAACCAAGGTCACGTGCGCCTCCACGCCGTGCGGCGTATCGGTCTCAATCAGAATGTGCGCGCGCATCGGCAGCGTCGGGTGATCCCGGTGCGTGCTCAGATGCTGGACCGTCGCCTCCGCGGCCAGCGACGAACCTCCCGCCGAAACGAATAAGCCGAACAGGAACGCCGGCAGCCAGCGATAGAGAGCCGGGATCAGGGGAGAAAGTACACAAGAGATCAAAAATCGAGTAACCATAGCGGTAAGAAGTTGAGCGTTGCCCATGTTCCGTGAAGGAAACGTACCCCGATTCTGGAGACTGGCGCAGCACCAAACATGCCGAAAGCGGTTTGCTATGTTCAGACATTGATGGTTAGAGACTCAGGTTGCCCCTCCCTTACCTGCATCAATCCCATTCCCAGAAAAAATGGGGAATAACTCTCAATCATATCGGACAGACTTGGGGAATATTTCTCAAATTTCGATCGTTGGTCGTCGGTTCAATGGGTCCCAATGGATCCAGAGCCGAAGAACGCAGACGAGGGTTCACCCGCACGGTGTCAATCTCCTCGAAGGGGAGGCTCAAGCGAAATGGCCCCTCGGAGCAGTTGCCTGGCAAATGGCCGGGCCGTCCAGGATCTGGGGCTGCAACAAGGTGAAGTCCGCCAGCAGGCCGCGGCGTCCGGAGTCGTCCAGGTACTCCTCTTTCCCGGAGAGTTGGAAAGCCCGACTCACCGTCGCTCACATAGCCAATCCGTTCGTTGATCAAGCCGCTCGCCATGGGTTCGTCGCGAACTTCGACCGAAAGACCGTTCCAATGCCGGCCGTCGTGCCGGACGCGAACACCCCCCGCTTCGACCGCCTCGGCCTCGGCGGGGACCACGAACCGTTCCGGCGCGGGCAACACGTTATCCGCCAGCGGATTGTCCGGCGACGGCCCCTCGACCCACGGATCGTGACCCACGCTTTCAAACACTAAGCCATCCTCCGGGTGCTGATGAAAATTTTCGATGCGGGGATTGCCATGCCATCCGTGGGTCCCCTCCCGAAAATCGTGGTGGGTGATACGCTCGATCCCCAGGATCTCGCAGGCGCGGTCGATTGATTTCTGGCATTCCCCGACTCGGAGGACTCTCTCTCCCTGCTCGGGCTGGCCCTCCCGTTCATACATTTTCTTGAGCACGCCCTTCATGGCGTCGAGCATCGGAACCACCCGGAGGCTGGTCTCCGATTTCGTTCCCGGAACGTGGAGCTGTTCCTTCTTGAAATCGATGTGCTTCCATTTCACGCGGCGGGCTTCCCCGATCCGCATCCCGGAGAACGCGAGGAAGCGGGCAAGATCGGCCGTATACGGCGCCCAGCCGGATCCGGAGGACTCCATCTCCGCGAACAGCTGGAAAAACTCGTCCTTGCCCGGGAGCCGGATCTTTTTCGAGGCTATCTTTATCCGAAGCCGACCAGCGCCCTCCGGCGGTTTCGCGTCGACCGGGTTCGTGTAGATGGCTCCGGACTCCACCGCCATGTGGCTCCCCCGGGTCCGACGAATATACTTCAGTTGATCGGCGAGTCGGAGCCGGGCGACCGACCAGGTGTTCGTTTTTAGAGATCTCCAGATTTCTTTCTTGCCCAATTCCGTTCGCAGGTAGTAACGTCCGCTTTTTCCGTGAAGATTGAGGCATTGCACGGACGTTCTTTCCCGCACTGACGCTTGTTTTCAGTTTCCACTGACGGCCCGTTGTGATTTCGGCCGCCGCGTTGGGGCCGGGTGTGGAATCCACGCCAAACGCAATGCCCTAAGTCACAGACAGTCAACATTTTCGGGTTGGTAGCTCAATGGTAGAGCAGTTGCCTTTTAAGCAATTGGTTCCGGGTTCGAGTCCCGGCCAACCCACCGAATCCCGTTGTTCTTGCGGATGGATGCCGTCATCCCGGAATCAAGCGGCCGCTGGAGACGACTGAGCCCAGGGCGCGCCGCGCCGGGGCTCAATCCCGAAGTTGCCGGCGTCGACTATTTGAAGCGCTCCACAAAGCCCGCCTTGCGGTACACCTTGGACAAGGTCCGGTAAGCGCGCGCCTGGGCGACTTCGGTCCCTTCCTTGAGCACCCGGTGCATGTAGGGCTTGTCCTCGACAATTTCGCGGTACCGTTGCTGGAACGGTTCCAGGCAACCGATCAGCGCATCGGCCAAGGCGTTCTTGAAATCGCCGTAGCCGGCGCCCTCGAACGCCTTCTCGAGATCGGCGATCGAGCGCCCGGTTACCGCGCTGAAAATATTCAACAGGTTCGCGATCCCCGGTTTGTCCTGGGAATACCGGACCTCACGCCCCGAATCGGTTACCGCGGCGGCGATTTTCTTGCGGATAACCTTGGGAGAATCCAGCAGCAGAATGGCATCGCCGGGCGACTCTTCCGACTTCGACATCTTGCGGGTCGGGTCCTGCAGCGACATCACCCGCGCGCCGGCCTTGGGAATGAACGGCTCCGGGACGTTGAAGGTTTCGGAATAGGTCTGGTTGAAACGCTGGGCGATATTGCGCGCCAGTTCGAGGTGCTGCTTCTGGTCCTCGCCCACCGGAACCCGGTCGGCATTGTACAGGAGAATATCCGCCGCCATCAGCACGGGATAATAGAGGAGCCCCGCGTTGACGCTGGCGCCGGGTTTGGCCGACTTTTCCTTGAACTGGGTCATCCGGTGCAGGTCACCCACCGGGGTCAGACATCCCAGAATCCAGCTCAGCTCGGTGTGACCGGTCACGTGCGACTGCAGAAAGATGTGGGACCGGGCGGGATCGAGACCGCAGGCGATGTACTGGGCGAGGCACTGGTAGGAATGCCGGCGCAGCTCGGCCGGAACGTAGCGGACGGTG
>SLOW01000232.1 GCA_007132315.1 Opitutales bacterium | reverse complement strand
TCCCACCCGGCCTCCGGTTCAAGTTTTCACCCTCGGGACTCGGCTTCGGCCGGCTCCGCGGGAAAAATCGCGTTCACGTAGTTGTCAACCGAGAAAGGCTGCAAGTCCTCGGCCCGTTCCCCGAGACCGAGGAAATAAACCGGCAATCCCAACTCGCGGTAAATCCCCACCAGGGCGCCGCCCCGGCTGGTACCGTCGAGTTTCGTCACCGCGACCCCGGTGAGGCCGAACTCCCGGTGAAACACGCGGGCCTGCTCGATCGAGTTCGAGCCCAGGCTCCCGTCGGCCACCAGGATGGCGTGGTGAGGAGCGCCCGGCTCGTGTTTTTGCAGCACCCGCCGTATCTTGGCCAATTCCCGCATGAGATTGGCCTTGTTGTGCAGGCGACCGGCCGTGTCGATCAACAGGTAATCCTTGCCGCGGCTCCGGGCCGCCTGCCAGGCGTCGAAGGCGACGGCGGCGGCGTCCGCGCCGTGTTGGCTGGAGATCAGTTCCAGGTCCAGCCGCTCGCACCAGGTCTTGAGCTGTTCGTTGGCCGCGGCCCGGAACGTGTCGCAGGCGGCGATCAGCACACTGGAGCCTTCCTCCTGGAGACGGTAACCGATCTTGGCCGCCGTCGTCGTCTTGCCACTGCCGTTGACGCCGAGCAGAATGACCACGGTGGGCGGCGATGCGGCCGGCAACAGCTCCGCCTCGGAACCTTTCAGGACGCGCCGCAGGACGGTACCGCCGATGGCCGACGCGTCGCGGGCGCGAAGCTCTTTTTCGCGTCGAAACGCCTCCTGGATCTCGCCGATGATCTCCTCCGTGGTCTGAACTCCGAAGTCGGCCCCGTAGAGCGCCTCCTCCAGCGAGTCCACCGAATCCGCATCGAGCTCGCCCCCGCCGAACAATCCCCCGATCGAGCCGAAGAGCCGACTGGTCGTCTTAGACAACCCTTCTTTGAATTTCCGATAAAGCCCCAACATGATCTCAGTCCAGGGCCGCCTCGCGCAACGGGCGGCCGATCGTTTCCTTCATTTTATCCAAAATGCCGTTGATGAACCGCTTCGCATCCTCGTTGGAAAAGAGTTTGCCCAGTTCGATCGCTTCGTTGATCGACACCACCGGCGGGATGTCCCGGCGGAACCGCAATTCGTAAATCGCCAGGCGCAGGATGGCCAGGTCGATCTTAGCGATGCGTTTGAAATCCCAGTTTCGGGTCAGCCCGCGGATTTTCCCATCGACTTCCGGCATATTCTCGAGCGCCCCGTGGATCAGTTCCTCGCCGAAACTGTAGTAGTCGCGCTCTTCTTCCTTGCCCGCAAAAAAGCGGCGCAAGCTGTCGTTTAGATCGTCCGGCCGATTGATATCCCAGGAATACAGGTACTGGACGGCGGCGATGCGATTTTCGCGCCTGCGGGGACGGCTACTCATCGGAATCATTCTCCCGGCGCTTTTTCAGGTCCGCCATTTCGAGCGCGGCCCGCGCAAATTCGCCGCCCCGATCCATGTTTCCGCGGATACGTTCTTCCGCCTGCACCCGGCTGTCGGCGACGACCACGCCGTTGATGGTCGGCACGCCCGCGTTCAACGCGATCATCTGCAACGCGTCGCTGACACTCTGCCCGACCACGTGGTAGTGGGCGGTGGCGCCCTTGATGAGCACTCCCAAGGCAATGCAACAATCGAAGCGTCCCGACTCCGCCTGGAGTTGGATGGCGAAGGGAATCTCGTTGGATCCCGGCACGCGTAACACCTCAATGCCGTCATCGGGCACGCCGGCTTCGGCTAAGGTCGCGGTCACCTTCTCCAACAGGTGATCGACCAGATCCTGGTTGTAGCGCGCCGCCACGATGGCAAACGTCAACTTGGCCCCGTCAACGGGAGCCGGTTCCGGAAATGCAACACTCATACCCATTCAAGACTCGAACCACTGGCGAAAAACGCAACCCCTATCGCGAGGGGACGCGCCTCATGGTTCCTATGTCTCTTTTAACCGCAAACGCGTCAAACGGCAAACCAACCCAATATCCGACCACTGATGGACACGAATGAACACTGATATGAGGCCTCTGGCTTTGATTCCGTCAGTAGCACGTCCGCGAGGAGCGGGTCCGGGCACGTCCCGGTACACCGCCCCTGTCCTCACGGACAGGCCCACGCAAGATCCTCTTCCCTCTCCCATTCGCTCCCTCTCCAATTCTCCAACCCTCCAATTCTTCCACACGCCCCCTCGCCTCTCGTCTCACTCAACCGACTGAATCCGTAGCGCCGCTCTTCAGACGGCGGCAGACCAGTCCTCAATAGGAACAGGTTTCCCGAGCTCCGGAAGTCGGGCTTAAGCACCGACCTGCTTCCCGCGCCCCACGTTTGCCCCAACACACATTTATCAGGGAAATCCCGATGGCACCGATAAACGAACCTCCGGCGTCACGTCGAGGGTTCACCTGATAGGCCGTCCGCTCCCGTCCCGGTATTCTGGCTGAACACTGCCGAGCGGTTCGGCCGCACCGCGGAATGCAAGGCACGATCCATCCACCATCGGGTAGTCACACATCATGCAAGGCGAAATTCGCATCTTCTTCCTGTTTATTGTTCTGGCCCTGGTCTGCCAGATGATCTGGGGCGTTTGAGGCACGGCGGGGCGATTTTCGATTCAACGCGCGCTCTCACTCCGCTCAACACCGCACTGGCGGCCCTGATAGCCGTCACCGGCACGGCCTTCTGCGACGGCGTCCGGATCGTCCAGGAAGAGGATCATCCGACCCTCGTCAACGAGATAAGCGTGGTGCCAACCTGAAAATTAAGTTGAAAAAACAAGAATTCGACGGGTCATAGCACCGGATGGGAAAAGATGAGAAATTTCCATCCTTAACCCTGATGTTGAAAAAATCGCAGAAGTTCGGCTGGCAAGGCGGACCCAAAACCGGCGCAGGGATAGTACTGGAGTACGTGAGCAAGCCGGTTGCAGGGCCAACGCCGCCACGGCGGGCTTGTGCG
>SLOW01000329.1 GCA_007132315.1 Opitutales bacterium | reverse complement strand
TGGCGGAATTCAATCCGGGGCCGTTGGGGGAAAAAGCCTTGCGGGCGATCTATCGTGAAATCATGTCCGCCGCGATCGCGCTGGAGCGTCCGACCCGCATCGCCTTCCTCGGGCCCGAAGCCACGTTCACCCATCAGGCCGCCATGAAGAAATTCGGTGTCAGCCTGGATTACCAGCCGTATGTCAATATTTCCGACGTATTCGCCGCGGTGGAGAAGGGAGAGGCGGATTACGGAGTTATCCCGGTTGAAAATTCCACTGAAGGCGCGGTATTCCATTCCCTCGACATGCTGGTGGAATCCGATCTGAAGATCGTGGCCCAGGTTTACTTGGAGATTTCCCACAATCTGTTTTCCCGCTCGCCTCTGGAGGAAATCGACCGGGTCTATTCCAAGGACCAGGCGATCGGGCAGTGCCGCCAATGGCTCCAGAGCCACCTCCCGGCGGCGGAGTTGATCGATTACACAAGCACGGCGGCGGCCGTGCGCCGGATTAAGGAGGAGGCCGGCAGCGCCGCCATCGCCGGAGCGCTGGCCGGCCAGATGTACGACGTGCCGCTGGTCGCGGCGGACATCCAGGACCGCGCCGACAACATCACCCGCTTCCTGGTCATCGGGCGCGAGGTTTCCGGTCCGATGGAGAACGGCGAGAGCAAGACCAGTCTGGTGGTGTCGATCCGCGACGAAGTCGGCGCCCTCCAGAAGATGATTCAGCCCTTCAGCTCCCGGGGCATCAACCTGTGCAAGATCGAGTCGCGTCCCAGCCGGCGGAAACCCTGGGACTATTACTTCTTCATCGACGTGATCGGCCACCACGAAGACGAACCCGTCCGCGAGGCCCTGAAAGAACTCGAAAGCGCCTGTCCCTTCCTGAAGTGGCTGGGAAGTTACCCGAACGCCCGTTGATGCGCCGCCGAGCCGGCGGGCGGAAGTCGGGCTTCAGACGGCGGAGCGGGACGAGGGGCGTGTGGAAGGAGATCTTGTGTAGGCCTGTCCGTGAGGACAGGGGTGGTGTGCCGGGGCGCACCCGGCCCCGCTCCTCACGGAGCGGCCTACTGTGGGGCGAGGGGCGACTTCCCGGAAGTCGGGTTTGGGAAGCACCGAGCTATTTGGTGGCGCCGTTCTTCAGGCGGCGACTGGCCAAGATTCTCAGGGTGGGCGACTTGTGGGCGGATCGACGATATTCTCTTGCGTCCCCGAGTCCGGTTGGCAGATTGGAGGGTTTTCATTGAAACAGTCGCCCGCGAATCCAGTGCGTTTCGTCTCTGACACCATGAAACATTTTCTCAAGGAAACCGACTTCGCCCTTCACGAAATCCCCGAAGTTTTCGCCATCGCGCGAAACTGCAAGGCGCAGCGCGGCCGGCACGTTCCTCCCACTCTGGACGGTCAGAGTTGGGCGCTCATTTTCTCGAAATCCAGCACCCGCACCCGCGTGTCGTTCGAGGTCGGTATCCGCGAACTGGGCGGGCATTCCCTTTTCCTCAACCAGAACGACATCCAGCTGGGCCGGGGGGAATCGATCGCCGACACCACCCGAGTCCTGAGCCGGTACCTGCACGGGCTGGTGGTGCGCACCTTCGACCATGCCGACGTCGAGGCGCTGGCCAAATACGGGTCCGTGCCCGTCATCAACGCCCTGACCGATTTCCTGCACCCGTGCCAGATTTACGCCGACGCGTTCACCCTGGCCGAGCGTTGGAGCCGTGAGACCGGGGATTTCCTGGCGTCCCTGAAAGGGAAAAAAATCGCTTTCCTGGGCGATTGCGCCTGCAATGTGGCAAACTCCTGGATTCTCGGCGCCAACCTCTTCGGCATGAAAGTCGCATTGGCGGGTCCCTCGCAATACGCTCCCGGCGAAGGCATCCGCGCACTGCTCGGCGACGAGGGTTTCGCCGCCGATGCGTTCACCTTCACCGAAGATCCTCGAGAAGCCGTTCGGGGCGCGGACGTGGTGTACACCGACGTCTGGGTGAGCATGGGCAAGGAAGACGAAATGCGTGATCGCACCGCCGCCCTCAAACCGTACTCGGTCACCGCCGAACTCTTCGGGGAAGCGAAGGACGACGCTCTGTTCATGCATTGTCTCCCCGCCTATGTCGGGTACGAAGTCTCCCAAGAGGTCCTGGACAGCTCCCGTTCGATCGTTTTCGACCAGGCTGAAAACCGCCTGCACATGCAAAAGGCGATTCTTTCCGTCCTCGGATCCCCGCGCTCCTGATCCCGACCGCGGGGTCGTTTCACTCATGGCGGCGGTTTGTTACCTCGATTCCGCTTTCCGGGCCAGAAGCCAGAGCAAATCGGAAACCCGGTTAATGTAGCACCCGTGCAACGCGGGTGCCGGCGGGCCCGGATCGGTCAGATCCAACAGGCGCCGCTCGGCCCGCCGGGCGATGGTTCGGGCAAAATCGAGAGCGGCGGCTTCCGGATTCCCGCCGGGAAGCGCCCAGCCCTCGAAGGAAATCCCCTTTTTCTCGATTCGGTCGATTTCGCGGTCCAATCGATCCAGCGCCGCGGCATCCAGGTAGGGAAACCGTTCTCGATAGCGCGGCCGGTCGGCCGTCTCGCAGGCGATTTCACCCATGAGCCCGATGAGATTCCGTTGGATCCGTGTGATTTCCTCCCCGACCGCCGGGTCCGTGGCGGCCGCTTTCGCGAGTCCGAGCGCGCCGTTCAGTTCATCGATCGCTCCCACCGCTTCCAGGCGGGGGTCGTTCTTGGGCACCCGTTGCCCAAAGAGCAGGTCCGTGGTTCCGTCGTCCCCGCGGCGGGTGGTTATCGAAGGTGTTGCGCGCTTTTCAGACACGCCCGCCATCATTGATTGCGGCCCGGACGACAGCCAGAACTTTTTCCTGAAGAAATCAACTTACCCCGCCCATTTAGCCCGACTTTCTCAACTGGAGCCCGATTTTCACGTAAGTCGTTGATAAGCGACCATAGGTCTCCACTACAAGGTTTCTGTTTTCGATTCGATTTTCGGTGGCGGCTGAAGTGGTAATTG
>SLOW01000184.1 GCA_007132315.1 Opitutales bacterium | reverse complement strand
GTGACGGCTGATTCGCCCCTCGCTGTCGTCAAGGCCGGCTTCGAAATCGATGGTGAACTCGGCGTTCACCCGCTCCCCGATGCCCTCTTCAAGAATCGTCTGTTGCGCTTCGTAATCGTGCCACCCGCCTCCCGTGATCATGAGAACCTTGAGCGGCTCCGGTTCCTCGGCCGACGCGCTTGCAGCGATCATGGCTTTTCCGGCCAGTAGTGCGGAAACCAACAAGAAAGCTGCCGCTGTCCCCGGAACAGATCCAATTCGGGTTTTTGAAGGGCTCACCGGTTCCCGGGATAATTCATTTCGGGGTGTTGTATGCGTCATGGGTTTTCGCTCCTTCGCCGTTGGATAAGTCGTGAGTGTGATTGTTCGAAAAGTGTTGCGAATTGGAAACGCGGATCAACCGAATTCGAACACGACACGATCCCGTCCGTCCCGCCGCCACCGGCATCGCACCCCCGAATCCGAGACAACCTCAGCGCTCCGCCGCAGCCGGAAATTACCGGTTCCACGCCTCGAAACGGTCGCGCCAGGAGTCCAGATCGAAACCCGCCGGGCGCTCCGCGGCCAGGTTTTCGAGCAAATCCTCGAACGCGACCTCGCCCGGCCCGACACCGTCATCGGGAACGTCGGCATGCGCCGCCCAGGCGATGGCGTTGAGCACCTGCTGGCGGTGCATGGGATGGCCCCAGTTCCAGTGATAGTGCCCCCCGGTGAACCCGAATCCCCGGCCGCCGCCATCGCGTTCCGCCGCCCAGGCGACATGCTGGATCTCTCCCCGCTCCAGGATAGCCTCCCGCACGTGCGGATTGTTGCTGTGCGGGCCGTCGCCGCGCTCCAGGCTGCTCTCCGGGGGCAGGGCGCTGTAAATCGGCTGAATCCCCTCCATGTCCTCGCGGAAACGCATGTGGTAGTACCACTCGTCGTTGATCTCGTACGGCTCGACGCCCCGAACGATCGGATGGTCCTGGCCGCCGGCCAGTTCGGGGTCGCGGGTGGTCCAGAACGGATTCACCGACCAATGCGTCTCGAAGTATCCCCCGAGCCATGCCAGAAACGCGTCCCGGCCCTTGTCTTCCGCCGGCTCCACCGCGAAGTGGAGGCAGACCAACCCGACTCCGCGGGCCATCACCTCCTCGAACGCGTCGAGGTGCGGAAGCAACGGGTGCCCCGAGCCACCGTCGGCGTAAATAACGACCGCGTCGGCCTCATCGAACACAGCGGGATTATCCGGCCACCCGCCGGTGTGGACCTCCGTCGTTATCCCGTCGTGGAGCTCGTCGAGCAGGCTGCCGAGGAGAGTCACTCCGGCGGTGTGTTCGTGTTCCCCGTAACCGTGGCTGTCGGGCCCGCCGACAAAGACGACGTGTCGCGTGTCCGCCGCGGCGGCCTGGGCGAAAAGAAACACGAGAATCAGAGCCGCCGCGGCGCACGATACCCGTGTGGGTTGAAGTTTGGTCGCACCATTCATGTCATCTCCACTTTCGTCGAATGTTCGTTCCCGCGGTGATCTTTTAACTCCAGGAGTCTGTCGGGCTCAGGCGGTAGCCTAAGTCCGACAGGCCGCTAGACGGTCCCGGGAACCGGCGCCACCTCCTCCTCCGGCATGTAAACGTCCTCGTCCTTCTCGAAGTCCTCCGCCACCGGATTGACTTTCCAGTCGTACCATTCGGAATCCTCGCGCTCGGTCAGATCGATGAATCGCACGATGCTGCCGCTGTAGGCCGAAAGACAACCCATCAGCGCGGAGACGGTCGAATCGGTCACGTCGCGGGTTTCGTTCAAGCCCTCCTCATTGACGATGCTCTCGAGAAGGTGCACCAGTTCCTGGACCTGGCCGTTGGGATGCAGGTCGTACTCGGGAAGATCCACACTGCGTCCGTCGAACCGGGAAACCCGGCTACCACCGACCAGGGCGCCCTCGGTGCCGGTGAGCCATTCGCCGACGCGCGTGTAGGTTCCGTTCATCTGGCGGCACATGCTGTGAATGCTGCAGTTGTCACCGTAATCGAAATCCACGCTGAAGAAGTCGTAAAGATTCCCGCTCTGCCGCCGCGCGCGCCCGCCGAAACCGAGGGCCATGCTCGGTGTCCGCCCGATGAACCAGTTGGCGACATCGATATTATGCATGTGTTGCTCCACAATGTGGTCGCCCCCCACCTCGAGGAAATTCACCCAGTTGCGGGCCAGGTACATGGCGTTGCTCTCGCCCTCCCGGCGGTTCCGCACCCAAAGCCGGTTCTGGCACCACATCACTTTGCCGCCGACAATGTCGCCGATGGCTCCGTCCCGAATGGCGTCGCGTTGCGCCAGGTAGCCGTTGGTGTGCCGGCGTTGGGTGCCGGCGACCACGGAAAGGCCCTTGCGCCCGGCCTCCTCGCCGGTCGCGTACATGCGCCGGGCGCCCGGGGGATCCACCGCCACCGGTTTCTCGATGAAACAATGGCACCCCGCCTCGACGGCGGCTTCAAAGTGCAAGGGGCGAAAACTCGGCGGGGTGGCCAGAATCACAACATCCACGCCCGCGTCCAGAACCTTCCGGTAGCCGTCGAATCCTACGAACCGGTATTCCGCGGGCACGTCGAACTGATTCCCCGCCTCCTCGACGGCGGACTCCTGCGGATCTGCGACGGCCACGAACTTCACCTCAACCCCGGCGACTTCGGCCGCTTCGCGCATATTGGCCATCGCCCCGCGTCCGCGTCCCCCGACACCGACCGCGCCGACACGAAAAGTCGGCCTGGAGGAAGCATTGGCGGCGAACCCGGCCGCCGGTAGGACGCTGATCGCGGCTCCGGCCGCCACCAGGCTTTTGATGAAGTGACGACGATCGTACACATTCGCGTTCACGCTGATTTCAGAATCCGGGACTTGTTTCATTTGCTTACTCATATGAAAGATGTTCCTGTTCAGATTGTTGCAACCACATCACGTGGCCGGCGGGTTCGCTTTCCGTTTCGCATTTCGCGACACGAACTCCGCACCCATCATCATACCCTCCGCCGC